>CAITNQ010000475.1 GCA_903893785.1 uncultured Gemmatimonadota bacterium | reverse complement strand
TTCGCTGCCCCGCGGGCGGTCAACAGCTACTACTGGGTCAGCGGCCAGTTGGGTCGGGCCGACGACGGCCGCGAGGTGGAGCTCTACCGCCGTATGGCCTGGGACAGCTTCGCCGCTGGCTTCAATGGTTGGGCGTTCTACGCGTACTACTCGCCGCGCGGTAATCCCTGGAACCACTTCGACCAGGACGGCCGCGAGCCATCCGATTACCAGATTGTCTACCCGGGCCCCCGGGGCGTCATTCCGACGCGCCAATCCGAGGCCCTGCGCGAGGGTTGGGAAGACTGGCGCCTGCTGCACCTGCTGCGGCAGCAGGCCCAGGAAGACGAGTTGGCGCGCCTGGTGGCCGCGTACCAGACCGGCCAGCCGCTGACCGAGCTGCGTCTGGAGGCGCTGCGTGCGGCCGCCCGCGGGGTGGGGGCGCGGTAGAGCGGAGGAGGCGCCGGTGTGCTTCTGCCCACTCGGCGGCGCGGCGTTGCCGAAGGAGCCGCGCCGGCGTGCCTCTGCCCACTGGGCGAACCCCGGCGACCACCATTGCAGGGAAGGCACGCGCCAGATGGCAGCGCCCTGCGGAGACCCATGGGTTGACGGCAGTCACCTTCCAGATTGGTGATACCGTCATTGCCTCTCCCGGTATCCAGGCCTTCTGCGCCTACTGCACCCCTGCGTCAGCGGAGCCGAACCAGCCGGCGGATGGCCCGCACCTGGTCAGCCCGCAGTTCGCACAAGAACACGCCACTGCTCACCTCCACGCCGTCGTCGTCGCGACCATCCCAGGTGACGTGGTACGAGCCGGGCGCCTGGCGTGCCGCCACAAGTTCGCGAACACACTGCCCCGTCACAGAGAAAACGCGCAGGCGAACCTCGGCAGCCGTGGCCAAGTCGTAGTCAATGACCGTGGTCGGATTGAAGGGGTTGGGGTAACAGCGGGCCAGTGACGTCAGCAACGGCTCCAAGGCGCGGCGGACCAGGCGCACCCGCGCCAGTGGCGCGAGGGCCAGGCACCCCTGTCCGGCCAAGGGTGTCTCCTGACCGTCGATGGACAGGACCCAGCGATCCGCGACCGAGGCCTGCCAGCGGAGTGTGTCTACGCCCTGCATCTGGAGCGGGTATACACCGTTCTCGTCAGGCAGTTGCCAAGCCGTTTGACCCTTACCCAGCGAACCACGGGCATCGAACGCACCCGACGGCGGGAGAGGTGGTAGCAGAACGACCTGCGGGCGGGGAACACCCAGCTCCAGAGCACGCGAGAAACCCGAGCCCACGGCCCAGAGCCGGACCTCACCCGGCACTTGAGCCAGGGTGCCAGGAGGCCGCCCCGGTTTGGCCGCCGCCTTCTTCCCAACCAGATCCAGTACGCCCGGGCCGTCCATGTTCACCCAGTAGGCCTTACCCGGCTGCAGAATGGTGACTTGCTCGTATTGGCCCGAGAAGCCGAACGCAGAAATCAGCATCGGCGACGCCACGCGCATCTGGTCGACCGACAGGGCCGCGTCACCGGGGCCGATCATAGCCCAGCCGGCGGGCAACGAAGCCTGCAGCTCCACTGCCTGATAGGCAGCCCCGCCGATCCGGCGCGTTAGCGAGGCAGGCAGGTTGACCCAATACCCGACCCCGGGCGCCATGGACGACGCGAGCTGGTAGCCGTCAGCGAAACGGAACAGCGAAATGGCGCCCGTCAGCGGGGTGCTCCCCACGGACTCGTCGGGGCGGAAGGGCATGGACACCATGGACCACCCCACCGGCAAGACGTAGGTGAAATCCAGCGCCAACGCCTCGAAGACGATCTCAAGCTTGGCCTGGTGAAGGTCGGTGACCACGAGCGAGTCCTGCCGCGCCATGTCGACAGTGAGCAGGTTGCCGCCACTGGCCCAGTCGCGAATCTGGAGCGCAGCAGACGACGGCAAGGCCGAAAGATCCCAAGCCAGGACCATGGGCATCCCAGCCGTTCCCGGTTGCAGGTCCAGAATCCACGTGGCCTTGGTAGTGGTCGTGGGGCGCAGGTCGGTCAGGCTGCCATTCAGGCTGTCGCCCATGGCGAAGCGGGCATCGAACACCGTCGGCGGAGGCAGCGGCGGCAGGTCGACCTCGCCCAGCGACGGATCCAGCGACGGTGTGGCGCCAGAGGCCGTGCCGAACCGCAGGTACCGTCGGGCACCGGTGTGACTGGTCGCGGTAACGGCGATGGACCACGGGTTATCCGTGACGATGATCGCGAACGGGTGCGCATCGGAGCCACCGGCTCCGTCGTGTACCGAGAGCGTGATGTCCCATCGACCTGCCTGCTCAATCCCAGGCCGCCAGTACAGGAGAGAGCCAACCAAGCTGGCCCCGGCCGGAAGCCCGGTCGCCGCAAACATCAGCGAGTCGCCATCAGGATCCGAGGCATAGGGGGCCAGGTCCAGGGACAATACCCCCCCGACGCCGGTCGTGTCACTCAGAGGCGGAGTGAACTCGGGCGGGCGGTTCGCATCCAGGACTACCACCCGAGCGCTGGCCGTATCCACTGCGCCACGGGAATCGCGAACCTGGAAAACCAGGTC
Organism: uncultured Gemmatimonadota bacterium; assembly: GCA_903893785.1. GTDB lineage: Bacteria > Latescibacterota > UBA2968 > UBA8231 > UBA8231 > CAITNQ01. The sequence goes on along the minus strand of CAITNQ010000475.1, from coordinate 25,059 downwards.
GTATGTGCCTCCCTGGTCGTAACCCGGCGTCCAGGCGAACGAGTCCGAGCACGCGTAGACCATGCTGTCGATGGGTGTTCGGCCGATTTCGCCTAACCAGCCTTGATTCGAGGCCAACCGGGTCACAGCCAAGCCTGGAGACACCCCTGGTAACGAGATGTACAGGCTATCGCCGTCCCAATCGACCGCGGAGACTGCCCACCGGCACTCCTCGCCTTCGCGGATGGTCAGGGCGTTCGGATGCCCCGTGAGCAGGGGAACGCTGTTCGCCCGGGCAGAAGGCGGTGCTATCATGACCAGTCGGGCGCCGCACAGAGGTGAGGGCCACCCATACTCGCCTGCCCAGGCGGCGGCACCGGCGAGCGAAGTGCGGGCAGCGCTGCGCGTATCGCCATAGCTTGACACTGCACTCCCCCCCTTGAGCACCCGCCCATAGCCGGCGTTGGCGGCAGGCCCGACGGGGTCGACGGTCGCCGTGGTGTCGGGCGGCGCGTACCAATCCTGGGTCCACTCGTGCACACTGCCGTGCATGTCGTAGAATCCCCAGGGGTTCGGTAGCCGGTCACGCACCGGTGCCAGCCCATACTGGGACCAATCCGGCCGGGACACAGCATCACCGCGCAGCAGCACCCCGGCGACACCCCCGAAACTGGAGAAACTCAACTCATAGGCCGGCCGCGCCTCCCAAGTGGTGTCAGGGTACCAGAACGGGGAATCTGTGCCGGCACGACAGGCGTACTCCCACTCGGCCTCCGTGGGCAGACGGAAGACTGGCTCATTGCTGCGCGACAGGGCGCTAAGTCGCTGCATCAGAAGCGCCAGCGTGGTGTCAGGTATGTTGACGGCCGCGCTGGTGTACTCGCGCACTATCCGCATCGCCAGCGAGTCGCCTCGGGCCGCGGCCTCTTCTGGCACCAAGGCGTTCCACTGGGCCTGGGTGATCTCGCGGGTGGACAAGTAGAAGGCCTTGGTGATCGTGACTCGGCGGGCGGCGGGGGCGTCGAGATTGCCGTGCCAGTTGATGTAGGGATTCCCACCCATGGCGAAGGTCCCCGGTGCCACCTGCACGAATGTCATAGGACCGCCGGGCATGTTGATGGTCACGGTCTCGCCGGCCAGGCAATACGCTGGTAGCGCCATCACGGCGGCGATCAGGGCCAGGGAACCTAGCAGGGCGCGCAGGTTGGCCATGGTGGCCCTCCTCTATCGGTTCGGGACCTTGATGGGGTTGGTGCCAGTTTCTGGCGGTGAACCAAGCAACCCGCATGCCGGGGCTGTGGAGGCGCCCTCCATCACCGGATGGCCCCCAGGGACGCGGCCGCAACCGCATGCGGCCGGGGCGGTTTGCGGCGGCCAACCGCCCCGGGTGGCGCCGGATGGGTGTGACATGTCACGCGACAGGCCACATTGAGTCACATTGGGGCCGTGGTCCTCGGCAGCGCCCGAACCGTGGGCAGCCGTGGGCTATGGCATGCAAGTTCAATCACGTCGTCGTCACCGGCACAGACACGGGCATGGCGGTTAGCGCCACGGCTGGTCGCGAGGCCCCAGCGCGTCGCTGCGCCGGCACGGCGCCACTGGGCCCGCGCGACCCTTGACCCGCGTCGGACGGCGCCTCGCCGCAGGCCCGGTCGCTTTCGCGGGCACCGCAACCTGCACCGACGCGCTCGTGGGTGATGGCGACCGAGGCCGCCAACCGCTGGCCGAACTGCGTCTGGAGGCGCTGCGTGCGGCCGCCCGCGGGGTGGGGGCGCGGTAGAGAGGAGGAGGCACCGGCAGTGGTTGCTGCGCCTCGGGGGACGGCTCGGTGACGGTCCTGGCGCCCGCATCGGCACCTGCCGAGGGGGCGCGGTAGAGGACGGGCGGCACCGGCGGTGGTTGTTACGCCATGGGGACGGCAGGTAGCGCCCCGCGGGTGGTGGGCAGCGACGTGGCGACGGTGCCATGCAGAGGCGGCGGGCGGTCGAGGTGCCGCGGCCCTGGGCCGGCTGCGGCTACGCCGGCCCGTCTAGATCCCACGGAATGGCATAGTCCTCCTCGGACAGCTGCCGTATGTCGTCTACCGGCGCGATCACCAACCCCTTGGCGATGCGGAGTTCGGGGTGCGTCTTGCGGAAGGCCGAGATGCCCGAGGTATCGCGGCGGTTGGGGTTACTGCTGGCCTTCACCTCGATCGGGTAGAACACGCCGTCCCGCTCCAGCATCAGGTCCACTTCGGCCCCCCCGGCCGCGCGCCAATGGTGCAGGTGGGGACGAGTGGCCAGCAGGGCACTGTGTTTCCGCACCTCGGCGACAACGGCGGTCTCGAACAGCGGCCCGAGCAGCGGATGACCGGCAATGGTCTTGGGCGCTGACAAGGCTTGGACGTGGCAAGCCAGCCCCGTATCGGCCAAGTACCCCTTGGGCCGGCCGCTCAAGCGTTTGACGGCATTCCTCGTGTACGCCGGCACCGACGTCCACTGGCAGGTTGCCTGCAGCAGGCTCAGCCAGCGGGCTGCGGTCGACGGCGTCACCCCAATCTCGCGGCCGAACTGGCTGTGGTTCACCTCTTGGGCGGTCAGGGCCGCGGCCAGCTGCACGAAACGGCTGAAGACGTGCCAGTCGGCCACGTCGGCCAATAGCCGCACATCCCGCTCGATGTAGGTACGCTGGTAAGCAGCATGGAAGTCGGGGATCATCTCCAGCCCCAACTGACACGCTTCGGGCAGCCAACCGCGCCAGAGACGCTCATACAGGGTGCCGGTAAGAGGCAGACGCGGAGGGTGCGCGGCCAGCAAGCCGGCGGGGTCCTCCAGCCAAGCCGCCAGCCACGAGCGCGCGGAACCGGCGATTTCCGCCAGGCAGAACGCCTCCAGATCGAGGAAGGCCACGCGGCCAGCCAAACTCTCGGCGATCGCCGAGAGCACGTGCCACTGCTGCGATCCGGTCATGATAAACTGGCCCGGGCGCCGATCGCGGTCGATGCGCCGCTTGATGCTGGGCACCAGTTCCGGGGCGTACTGGATCTCGTCCAGGATGAGCGGCGTCCGGTGGTTGTCGAGGAACAGGTCAGGGTCGCGACGCGCGTTGCCCACGTCGACGACCGGATCGAAGACGACCATGTCGCCCCGGTCCCCAAACAAGTGCTGCACCAGCGTGCTCTTACCCACTTGGCGGGCGCCGGCCACCACCACTGCAGGGAAGGTGTGCACCAGGGCGCGAAGCCGCGCAGAGACCAATCGGTGGCGATACATACCTAGCAATATGTTGATGTCATCATCGTTTTGCAAGGTTTTTACGGCCCGTTCGGCTGCGGCCCAGAAGGCGAGGGTCAAGGTGCAGCATGGGCAGGACCGTAGCCGGGGCAAGGCGACCAGCCCGTTACCCTACGCCTCCATTCTTGCCCATCGGGTGCCGACGCCGATGTTTGTCCGGGCCATGGCGGTGGCCAGGGGTACGGTCAGGCTGAATCACAGGGGACGCATATGGACAGGGCACCTGAACTGCTGTTCCTGGGTACCGGCGCGGCCGACTGGCCGGTGGAGTACGGGGTTACGAAGGAGGCGGCGCGGAATGGCCAAGTGCGCGGCAATGCCTCCCTGCTGGTGCGGGGGCGACTGCTGATCGACTGCGGCCCCACCCTGCCCGATGCCATGGCCCTGTTCGGCGTCGAGGCCAGCCAGGTGACGGACCTGCTGCTCACCCATGGCCACAGCGACCATCTGGATCCAGCTGCGGTGACGCGGCTGGTGGATGCGCCGACGCGTCGCGCGCCCCTGCGGCTGTGGGCCACAGCCGACAGCGCGCAGGCGGTGGCGACGGTGGCTGGCGTGGAGCTCCACGAGGTGACGCCCGGGGCCGCCTTCAGCGTCGCCGGGCTGATGGCGCACCCCCTGCCAGCCAACCACGTAGTGGAGGAAGGCGGCCTGGCGGTGCACTACCTGCTGGAAGATCAGGGGCGCAGCCTGCTCTATGCCACCGACGGCGCCTGGTTGCTCAAGCCCACCTGGCAGGCCCTGCAGTCGCGGCGCCTGACCACGATCGTCTGGGACGCCACCAATGGCGAGACCGCCGGCGACTGGCGCGTCTTTGAGCACAACAGCGTCGACATGATCCGCCTGATGCTGCAGACCCTGCGGCAGCAGGGCGTCGTGGATGCCGGCACGCAGCTGTTCCTGACCCATATGGCGCGGACACTGTGCGTGCCCCACCACGAGATGGCCGCCCGCCTGGGACCCGAGGGTTTGACGGTGGCCCACGACGGCCTGGCCGCCGCCTGGGGCGGGGGTTGACGGACCACCCCGACGTCAACGAAGATCCTCGACGGACAGGGATCTGCTGGCCAGCTACCGGTAGCACCTGCGGGTCGGCAACCCGATCGGCCGCGCGGGCAGGGGCCGTCGGGAGGGACGGGAACCCGGGCCCACAGCCGCCCCAGCGCCCAGATACGGGCAACCGGAGTCAACCGCCGACCGCCTCGAAGTCCCGGCGCCGATGCAGTACGCGAATGATCTCTCCCGGCTTCACTTGGCCTGGATCCAGAACGGTGAGGCCGGCAGGCCCTCCCGGTTGACCAGGTTGGGGGAGGCATCCTCGCTCCAGGCAAAGCGCGCCTGCACCGGCGCCGTTACCTCATCGCTGGTCAAGACGATCGTGGTGCCGTCCACCCGCGCCGCCGCCGGCCGGAAGACGCTGTCAGCGCCGGCCACCTCGAACCAGGTCAAGGGCCCCCCATCGCGCGCGACAAGACCCGTGCCCGTTGCCGCGAAGCGCAGGCGCAGCGCGCCTGCCTCGGCCGCTGCCTCGACCACCAACGGCCCGGAATACGCCGGGCAGGCGCGGCCATACGTGTTGGCCAACGCCCACAGGGCCAGGCGGCGCCCCACTTCCTGCTTCTGGCGCGGATGGATGTCGGCCAGGTTCCCCAGATCCGTGGTCACCGCCATGCCGGTGTTCGGCACCGCCAGCACCCGGCGCTGCGCTTCCCAGAGGCGGGGCAGCAGGCCCGGGTCAAAGCCGTACGGGCCGTAGTGGAACGGCGCCACCTGGACATAGTAGAAGGGGAAGGCCCCCACGCCCCACAGCCGGCGCCAACCGTCGATCAGCAGGCGCATTCGCTGCTCGTAGCCAAAGCCCTGAACCAGATTGGACTCGCCTTGGTACCAGATCACGCCGCGCAGTCCAAAACCCAGCAGCGGATGGATCATGCCGTTGAACAGCACCGTGGGTTGGTTGGGGTCCTGGATCGACGGCACCGCCTCCAGGCGCGGTCCGGGGCGATAGCGCCACAGGCCCGCCAGCGGCACTCGGTCCCCGGACGAGAGGGCTCCGGCAGCCGGCTCCAGCATCATGGCCTCGGGCGCGCCCCCCCACAGGCCGCCGGCTCCCTTCGTATCCACCACCCTCACGGCCAGCACGTTATCGCCGGCCAGGACCAACCGGCCGGGAATGCGGTACTCCCGGGGGTCATCCCAATAGTCGACGACGCCCTCGGCGAACGACCCCAATCCACCGATCCGAACGCCGTTGAAGAAGGTATCGTCGATCTCGTCCACAGGCCCCAGGCGCAGCACCAGATCCTCGCCAGCCAGCCCGGGCGGTATCGACACGGTCCTGCGGAACCACACCAGGCCGTCGAAGCCAGGCAGACCCGCTTGCTCCCACTGGGTCGGACAGCTCATGGTCGCCCAGTCTTGATCGGCTAGGTCCGGGGCGGCCGGTCGGTCATCGGTGAGGGCCTGCGCCACGGCCTCGGTGGCTGCCCGTTGAGCGGCCAGCAACTCGGGCAGGCGGGCGCCGGCCTGGTCGACGGCAGCCAGCTGCGCGGCTTCCAGCCCGGCGGCCTCCAGCGACCCGCGGTCCGTCCATGTCTCGCTGATCGTGCCGCCCCAGGAGCTCTTGATCAGCCCCACCGGCACGTCGAGTTCGCGCTGCAGATGGCGGCCGAAGAAGTAGGCCACCGCCGAGAACGGCGCGGCCGTCTGCGGCGTGCAGACCTGCCAGGCGCCCGTCAGGTCGTCCTGGGGCGCGAACGCCACCCGATGGCCCACGTCGAAAAGCCGGATCTGCGGCCAGTTGGCAGCAGCGACCTCCACCGCCGAATCGGCCGCCGCCGTCAGCGGCCACTCCATGTTCGACTGCCCCGAGGCTAGCCACACCTCGCCGAGCAAGACGTCGGCGAACACCAGCCGGTTGGCGCCTTGCACCACCAGTGAGGTGGGGCCGCCGGCCGGCTGGGCCGGCAGCTGTGCCCGCCAACGGCCGTCGGGACCCGCTAGCGTCCGAGTCTGGGCGCGATCGAGTGTGATCGACACCTGCTCCCCAGGGTCGGCCCAGCCCCAGACAGGGATCGGTTGATCGCGCTGCAACACCATGTGGTCACCGAACACGGCAGGCAGTCGCACATCGGCCTGCACGGCGGCAGCCGCCAGCACGGCCGCCAGGAGTGCCGACCCAGCCACGGCTGCCGCGTTGGTCTCTCGCTTCCGCATGACCGAATCCTCCCTGGTCAGGTACGCACCCAAGGCACGGGCTGCCGGGCGTGAGAGCCCACGCAGCGCCTGGTCCAAGGTAGCGCGAAGGGGAGGCTGAGCACCAGTTGGCGCCCACGGGCGCCGGGCGCCAGACGGCTGGCGCGGCAGGAAGCCGCGAGGACGACGCAGCCGCGTGGGTTTTCCGGCCGCCGCGGGCCCGACCGCATCGCGCCTGCGGCGGAACAGCGACGGCCCTGTCCGGCGATCGGGTACGCACGTGTGTACGTGCCAGCGGCCGCCGGTGTCAATCTCACCGCGGCAGTGGCTGGCCCATGCCGAGTGCTTCCTCGGCAGGCGAGGATCCAGCCTGGCTGTGCCGCAGACCGGCGGGTGCCCAACTTTCCCTCTGGTCGTTACCGCGCGGCGCTAGTATATTCCCTGCCCCGCAGGCAGCACCCCGTCGACGTCATTCCTCGTTGATCTCGTCCCCTACGCAGATCTGCGTACTTCATTCGCCAGAGCATACGACGTTCTTGCCGCCAAGGTGATCGCCGGCCCCGTGAGCAGGCTCACATTGGCCCCAGTCGGCCGGGCACTGGCCTCGGTCATGCGGGCGGCGGCTCTCGCCGCCACGAACCGACCGGCGCGTGATCGCAGGACCAGGGCAGACCACCGCGCTCCATCGACAAGTGAGGCAGGATGCGCCAGATCGCAGCGGGACCACCCGCCGTTCGCCCAAGGGCCCGGCGCGGCGCGACCAGGAGCGCCGGCCGGGCGCTGCTCCTGATGTCCTTCCTGGGGGCATGTTCCGGCAGCGAGCCGTCGCACCTGGCTGCCCCGCCGCCCGATGCCTCGCCACCCCACCCGGCCAAGGTCACCTGTCTGGGCCGAATCGTGCCCGGGGAGAAGCTGGTCTGCGTCGCCGCACCGCCGCAGTCCATCGTCAGCGAACTACGGGTCACACGCAATGAGCGTGTGCGGCAGGGCCAGGTGGTGGCCGTCCTGCAGCGCCACGACCTGTACGCCGCCACCGTGGTGCAGGCCGCCGCCGAAGTCGAGGTAGCGGCCGCCGAACTGGAGCAGGTCCGGGCGGGGGAGAAGCCCGCGGTCCTGGCGGCGCAGGCTGCCATCGTCGACCGCTGTCAGGCCGACGCGGCGACGGCCAGGAGCGACCAACAGCGGGCGCAGGCGCTGGCGGCCAAAGGCATGGTGTCGGCCGCGGACCTGGAGCACACGTCCGCCGAACTGAGACGTGCCGAGTTTTCGTTGCTTGAGGCCAGCGAGCGCCTCAAAGCGATGGGAACCCTGCGACCGGTCGACATCCGCACGGCCGAGAAGCGCCTCGTGCTGATGCAGGCGGCACTCGCGCGGGCACAGGCCGAGGCCAACCTGTGTCTCGTCCGGGCGCCCATGAGTGGCGTGGTGGTAGAGGTCACGACGCAGCCGGGCGAGGCCGTAGCCGAACAGGGCCTGTTGATGCTGGCCGATATCGACCACATGATGGTGGAAGCCGAGGTGCATGTCTCGGACATCGCCTGCGTGAAGCCAGGCGCTGCGGCGACGATCACCGGCGAGGGGATCCAAGGGGTGTGGACCGGGAAGGTCGCCGAGGTGATCCACCAGGTGAGTCCGAACAGCCAGTATGCCGGCGATCCCTTCACCTTCTCCGATCTGAAGACCCTGAAAGCCCGCGTCGCCCTCGCGGAGGCCGGCGCCGCCGCCGCTCTGCTCAACGCGTCGGTTGATGTCGAGATCCAGGCCCAGTGCGAGTAGTCAAAGCCCTCCAGAGTCGCCTCTTCGCGCTGGGTTTGCCGCTGTGCTGGCTGCAGCTTATCGGCGAGAAGAAACGGTTCCTGACGGCGGTGACCGGCGTGACCTTCGCCGTCACGCTGATGCTCTACCAACTGGGTATCTATGACGCGGTCTTCACCAAAGTCGTGCTGCCGCACCAGGCCCTGCGCGGCGAGCTAGTCATGATCAGCCGCGACTACAACAACCTCTACTCCAATGCCCCGTTCAGCCGCCGCCGCCTGACGCAGGCCCTGAGCGACCCCGACGTGGTCGCCGTGGCGCCGCTAATGGTCGGCTATGCCGACCTGCGCAATCCCGCGTCGCTGCAGAACAAGAAGATTGCGGTCTTCGGCTTCCGACTGGACCAGAACCCTTTTGCCTTGCCGGCCATCAGCGCGCAACTGGACGCGCTCAAGAACCCGGAGGTCGGCCTGTTCGATGCCCGGTCGCAGAACGACTTCGGTCCAGTGCGCGAGCAACTGGCACGACAGGGCGAGGTGCGCACGGAGCTGAACCACCGCCGGTTTTTCCTTCGGGGCCTTTTCCCGATGGGTGGCACCATTTCGGCGGCGGGCCACCTGGTCCTCAGCGAGCCGGGTTTTTGCCGCGTCTTCCCCGAACGATCCCCGGCGCTGATCAATGTCGGCATGATCCAGCTGCGGTCCGGCGCGGATCCGTTCGGCGTCGGCGCCCGTCTGCGGGCGCGGCTGCCGACGGAAGTTTCAATCGTGTCGCGGGAGACCTTCATCGCCGACGAGAAGGAATACTGGCAGAAGCGCTCGCCCATCGCCTTCATCTTCCTCGGCACCATGTTGGTGGCCATGCTCGTCGGCTCGGTCATCGTCTACCAGATCCTTTACACCGATGTGTCGGACCATCTGCGCGAGTACGCCACCCTCAAAGCCATCGGGCTTGCCGACCGCTTCTTCATCACTCTGGTGCTGCAGCAGGCCGCCATCCTGCTTGCCTTCGGATTCGTTCCGGGGCTGCTGCTGACAGCCGTGTTGAACGCGATCACCCGTCGACAGGGCGCCATGCCGACGCAGTTGACCTGGAGCACCACGCTGATCGTTTTCGCCTGTACCGTGGTCATGTGCGGCGTCGCGGCGCTGCTCTCCACGCGCAAACTGCGCCGTGCGGATCCCGCTGATGTCTTCTGAGCCCGTGCCCGAGCCCTTCATTTCCGTCCGTGGCTTGAGTCATGCCTTTGGTGAGGGCGCCTTGCGCAAGGAGGTGCTCCATCAGGTCAGCACCGACTTCACTGCCGGCGAGATCGTCATCATCACCGGTCCTTCGGGATCGGGCAAGACCACCTTCCTGACCTTGGTGGGAGCCCTGCGCTCGGTGCAGGAAGGCCAGATCCGTATTGGCGCGCAGTTCCTCGACCGCATGGACGCTGCGGACCTGCTCACGGTGCGCCGCCGGATCGGCTTCGTCTTCCAGGCGCACAATCTGCTGGAATCGCTCACGGCCTGTCAGAACGTGCAGCTCGGGCTGGCCACGGATCCTGCGGCAACGCCCGCAACGGCAGAGCAAGAGGCCTTGGCGACGCTCGCGCTGGTCGGTCTGGCGGAGCACGCCGGCAAGAAGCCGCGGCTGCTTTCGGGCGGCCAGAAACAGCGCGTGGCCATCGCCCGCGCCCTGGTACGCCGGCCGGATATCATCCTCGCCGACGAACCGACGGCAGCCCTCGACAGCAAGACCGGCCGCGAGGTCGTTGACCTCCTCCAGCGCCTGGCCAAGCAGAGCGGTACGACCATTCTACTGGTCACCCACGATCACCGCATTCTTGATATCGCGGACCGCATTATCCGCATCGAGGATGGCCGCCTTGAAGAGACTCACCTGGGCCTGGATCGCCTGCGCGGCGAGATCGTGGAGCTGCTGCGGCGAGCCCCGGAGCAGCTGACGCTGGCCAGCCGGGGCGAGCTGGAGTTGGGCCCGGCGGCGCAGGAGCTCGATGCCTTGCTGGCCCGCCGCACGGCGGAGTTGACACAGGGGTTGGCCGGGGTGTTGCAGGGGCGCCTGCGTGCCGACGTGCAGCAACAGGCCCAAGCGCTACAGCAGCTGCTGAGTTTGACGACCGAACTGCACGCCTCGCTGCGCGAGTTTGTCGGGCTGCTGCGTCAGCCCAGTGCCCGGCCCCACGGCGAGGTCAGCAATGCGTTGCTCCAGTCCATGGAGTTCCTGGTCCTCACCGCCGCTGACGAGTTGTTGCGTCAGGAAGTAGACGGCATCGAGACGCTCGTGCGCCTGACCGACAGCGGCGGCGGTGCCCTGACAGACCTGCGCGAACGCTACTTCGCCGCGCAGCAGAGCTTGAGCGAGGCTTCGCGGACCTTTCTCTTCGAACTCACCAACTGCTTCGCCAGGAACGCCTGGATGCTGAACCAAATAGCCCAGGCGAGTCTGTCCTACACCCGCCGGAGGTCACCATGAACCACGGCTGCCGGTGGTCGACCCTGGATCTTCCCCTACTGGGCCCGGCCTTGAAGGTCCGGCGCGTCCGGGGCCATCTGACCACCATCCGTTGGGCTCTCCAGGCCACGCCGGTCGAGATCCGGGCCCACCAGGTAGCGCGGCTGAAGGCACTGCTGCAACACGCCTACGAGCAGGTGCCGTTGTATCGCCGCAAGTGGGACGCCTGCGGCGTCAAGCCGGAGGCGTTCCAGGACCTCGATGACTTGAGCCGGTTCCCCTGCGTTACCAAACAGGACTTCCGCGAGGCGTACCCGGAAGACCTGTGCGCCGCCAGCTACCGCCACGAACGCACCCACTGCCTCAGCACGACCGGGTCCACCGGGTCGCCCGTGCAGGTCCTGTACGACCGCGACCGCGCTCTGCTTGAGATCGCCGTGCTGTCTCGAGCATCGGTGGAGATGGCCCTCGGGGTACCGCTCCGACATGGACTGAGCATTCTGCTGACCAACCGCTCGGCAATCGAGACGCTGCCGACGATGGAGTTCCCGCAGGCGCGCGACCAGGTCGTCGATGCGATGGCGGCGGCCCATGTCCACCGCAGCGAACTCAACCGCCGCCAACCACAGTACCTGCTGACGTACCCCAGTGTCCTGCTGAACCTGGCGCAGCTGGTGCAGCGCGAAGGCGGCGCGGTGCACCAGCCGGAATACATCGTCACCACGGCGGAGACCATGACCCCCACGGCCCAAAGGGCCATCCGCGCCGTCTTCAAAGGTGAGTTGCGCGACTGCTACGCCACCACCGAGAGCGGCTGCATCGCGCTGACCTGTGCGCGGCCTGGTGGCTTCCACATACTGGCGTACAAAGCCGTGGTCGAAATCGCCGATGAGGCCGGCCGGCCGGTGGCGGCCGGGAGTGCCGGCCGCGTGGTGCTGACCGACCTGTACAACCTGGCGACTCCGGTCATTCGGTACACCGGTGTGGCGGACATCTCGCGGCTGACGACCGAGCCCTGCAGTTGCGCCTTGGGACACTTCCCTTCCCTGGCAGCGCTGGAAGGCCGCACCATCGACATGGTGGCGCGGGCCGACGGCGGCACAGTGCATCCGTACCGCCTCACCGAAGCGCTGCGTGAGGTTCGCGCGATACGTCTGTTCCAGGTCCGACAAGAAACGCTGACGGGTTTCCGCGTCCTGATCGTGTTGGACGCGGCACAGCCCGATGCGGCGGACAGCCGCAGCCAAGCGGTCGTCCAGGCCGAGGTCGGGCGGCAGTTGGGGGCGGTTCTGGGTGACGCCGTGGAGATCAGGACCGAGTTCGTCGAGACCATCCCCAAACCCGCCGGGACGCACAAGCACTCGCCGGTAGTCTCGCTGATCCGATGAGCCCAAACCGAGGCCGACGATGCTCATCCGACCCGCCACCGCCGCCGACAACGAGGCGCTGCTCCAGCTAGCGCGCCAGACGCCCTCGGCCGGTCCCCTGAGGCTGTACGCCGACCAGTCGCCCGACTTCTGTGCCTTCCTCGGTGTGGCAGGCGACGGGTATGAGCTCTGGGTGGCGGAGAACGACGGCAAGATAGAGGGGTCACTGGCGGAAACCTACCGGCGCGTCCAGTTCGCCGGCCGAGGGGTCAACCTGCTGACGCTGAGTCAGCTGCGGGCCGCCCCAACAGCCAAGCGCGCGGTAGGTGTGACCCTGTTGCGGCATGTGGCCAGCCATCCGGGCCAACAGGCCCGCGATCTGGGCGTCGGCTATGTCCTGGCCGGGAACGACCGGGCCCGGCGCCTCTACGACGCCCTGTTGGGCCAGCGATTTGGCGTCCGCAGCTACGGCACCGTCATCAGCTCGGTACTGCTTCCCTGCCGTTCGTACCCGCTGGCAGCCGGGTACTCCATCCGCACTGCGGCGCCGGCAGACCTGCCCGCGATTGTCGCCCTGCTGCAGGCGACCTACCAGGACTACGACTTGGCCCCGGAGTTCGACCTGGCGTGGCTGAGCACCCAGTTGAGCCGGAGCGCGACCCTGAACCTGGACGACTTCATTGTGGCCACCGTGGACGGGGTGGTTGTCGCGAGCGCGGCATTCTGGCACCAAGCGGGCCTGCGAAGGCATGTGGCCGCGGTCTTGAGCCCGACGCTCCGGCTGTTGGTAGGCCTGCTGCGCATCCTCGGTCACTCGTTCCCAGCCCCGACTCCGGCGGTGCCCGGGGTGCCGTTCAACCTGTGCTATGTGCGCTTCCCAGCGGTGCGTGCAGGCCACCTGGAGGCGCTCGGGTTGATCCTCCGACACCAACTGACGGTGCTCCGCCGACACCGTCGCTGCCATGCTCTGGTGGCTGGCTTCCACTCGTCCGACCCGTTGGGCGCCAGCGTCCGCGGGTTGCCCCGTTACCCGATCTCCTCGGAGATCGTGCTGGCGCCTCTGTCGGCGCACCTCGACCTGCCGGCCGACTCGTCGGGTGGCACCCGGCCCGTCTACACGGACATCTCCACCACCTGACCGCCCTCGCCCGGCGCTTTCTGGTGTGCCGGCCCGCGGCCCTTGGCCAGCGTCTGCATCAGCCTCTGCGCGGTTCCCAGGCACTCCCCGGGCAGGCTTGGCCGACGAGGGGTTCTCCCAAGGGGCGCGGCAACATGGCGGTGGCAGACCCGTCCACGCTGAACGGCACGAAAGGGCCACGGCCTTGAGCGTGTGAAGCAGATGCCCGTAACTGAACTGCACGCGGTCCGTCACCGGGGTCCTGACCGGGCCGCTCAACTGACTCAGCTGCGCTGCTCCGGGCGGCCACGGCCGAGTGGGGCTCGCCCCGGGTGCACCCACCGGCAGAGGTGGCCTTCTCCCGCCAGGCGGCCAGCGCCACACCTCGCTGGCCCTGGCCGCGCCAGGAACGTGACCGGCCGGGCCGTCGACGAAGGGCGCCAGGCGGGGCGGCCGCCCACCCAACGGAGGGTCTGGTGCATGATCTACCGCTGCTCACGCGGTCACTGCGGCTCCGCCACTTCACGCCGGCCGATGCCCCGCGAGTGTGTGCCCTCAGCCAGGAAGCGTGCGGCCGCGCCTGGCTGCCCAGCCAGGTGTACCGCGATGCGGCCCATGCCCTGGCGGTAATCGAGTTCCTCGTCACCCAGTACCAGTCCCCGGGGCATCCAGCCCGCGGCCCCTATGTGCTGGCCGTCGAGCAGCGCACGGACCAGGCTCTGATCGGCCATGTCGGCTTCAGCCCGCTGGGCGCCCAGGTCGAGATCGGCTTTGCCGTGGCCCAAGACCGGCAGCGACACGGTCTGGCGACCGAAGCCATCGTCAGTGCCTCGGCGTGGGCCTTTCGGGTGTTCACGCTGGAGCGGATACTTGGAGTGACTGCCGTCGCCAATGTTGCCTCGCAGCGCACGCTGGCGCGGGCCGGATTTGTCCATGAACGTGATGTCACCATGGCCTTTCAGGGTACGCGCCAACCTGTTCTCCTGTACGCGCTTCTTCGTAGCACCAGCGCAAAGACCGCGGGCGGCGCTCCGGAGCCCTCGGCGGCCGCGCCATGCCCTTACCAGGAGTCTGTCTGATGTCCAGTCCCGCACGCCACGCCGCAGACTGGATGCATCAGGGCCGCTTCGGCCTGATGGTCCACTACCTCCACACACCGGCCGGGAACACCCCGGCAGAACGGACCGCCCATCACGACCGCACGATCGCCGGTTTCGACTGCGACGGTTTCGTTGACGCCGTCGTCTCCACCGGCGCTGACTGGTTGATCTTCACCCTTGGCCAGAACACCGGCTACTACAACAGCCCAAACCATTACCTGGACGGACAGCAGCCCGGCCACACGCCGCAGCGCGACCTGGTGCTGGAGATCGCCACGGCGCTGAAAGCCCGGGGCCGGCGCTTCATCGCCTATCTGCCGGCCGAGACCTTCGGGCCGCGCGAACTGCACCGCGCCTTTGGCTGGAGTCAGACCGACCCGACGCAGGTCGAGTTTCAGCGCCGGTACCGCCAGTTCATCGCCGCGTGGTCCGGGCAGTACGGCACGGCCTGCGATGGCTGGTGGTTCGATGGCTGCTACGAATGGGACGCGTTCCCGAACCGCCACCTGGATTTCGCTGGCTATATTGCCGCCGCCCGGGCCGGTAACCCGGCCGCCATCACCGCCTTCAATGACGGCGCCTTCTGTGTCGGCAAGGTCAAACCCGTGACCCCACTGGAGGACTACCATCCCGGCGAGATCCACACGCTGATCGGCGACCAGATTGCCTTGGGGTGGTGGAAGGCCGACCCGGTGCCGTACCTCCCGACCGAACGCTTTGTCGACGGTGTGCAGTGGCACGGATTGCTACCGGTGGATTCGACCTTTGCCGGCCCCGATCTGCCCGATCAGCACTACGCCGACGAGGTGCTGATGAGCCTGTTGCGCCAGGTACGCGCCGTCGGCGGGGCCCTCACCTTCAACCTGCCCGTGGCCCTTGACGGCACCATTCCCGCGGCCACTCTGGCGCAGATGCAGCGGCTCGGTCAGGCCATGGACTGAGGCGAGCGCCGGCCGGACGCAGCCCAGCTGTCGGCGGCGCGGCTGCGACCGCCAGGCTGCCCGGGCCGAGCCTCGCCCCTCGCCGCGGGCAGGCATGATCGACACCCGGCCCTATGGGGCCGAGCGCTGTCGTCTGGCGCGGCGGTCGCATCGGGCAACCCGCGCACCAGAGCCACCACCTACACACTCATGTACCCAGCCGCGGAGGCCCGATCATGAAGCCGTGGATCATGTTCACCAAGCATCTGCAGGGATGGGATGTGGGCCAGATCATCACCGGGCTCAAGCAGGGAGGGGTCCAGGGAGCCGATCTGTGCGTTCGTCCGGGCTACCCGGTGACGCCCGCCAATGCCCGCCGTGAATTGCCGGCAGTGGCGCGCCGCTTTACCGACGAAGGGCTGTGCATACCGCTGGTGACCACGCCGGCTGACTTCGTACGTGCCGACCTGCCCGACGCCGAACCGCTGTTCGCGGCCTGTGCCGAGGCCGGCGTCGGACTGGTCAAGTTGGGATACTGGCACATGGAGGCCGACGGCTACTGGCCGACCCTGGACCGTTGCCGCCGGCAGTTGGAGGGCTTCAGCCGGCTGGCTGAGCAGACAGGCGTCAAGGCCATCGTGCACAACCACTCCGGCGCCAGCATGGGGCTCAACTCGGCCGCCATGATGCACCTGGTATCGGGCTCCGATCCGCGCCATATCGGCGTCTTCGCCGATGTCGGCCACCTGTCCATCGTCGGCGAACCGTACCCGATGGCCTTCAGCATGGTCAAGGACTACCTGGCCGCCGTGGCGCTGAAAGACCTGGTGCGACGGCGCGCGCCCGACGGCAGTTGGGCCATCGATGTGTGGCCCATGGGTATGGGGTTCGGCGACTTCCCCCTGGCACTGCGGGTACTCAAACAGCTGGATTTCGCCGGCCCTTTGAGCTTCCATTGCGAATACGCGTCCATGCCCCATGAGAGCCTGATCCACCAGTTGGCCATCGACACGCGCTTCATCGCCGAGATTCTGGCCGGGCTGGCCTGAAGCGGGTCGGCGGAGGCAGGGGCAACGCCGATACCCGGTGCCGGAACAGCGGCCACCCGGGACCGATCAACCCCCACGCCCGCCAGCCGGTCGACGCGCCCCCCCGGGGCGGCAGACCAGGGGCACGGTGGGCGACCGCCTGGCGCCCGTCGTCCCCCACGCGGCGCCCCGCGGCGACCATGGGGATCGTTCACCCACGCCACGCATCACCGGAGGCACCATGACCGACGGGCCCAGCATCGACAGTCAGCAACCGACCCAGGCGCCGGCGTGGGCCGTGCTCGAACGGCAGCTCATCCGCGCCATGGACCAGGCCGCACCGGTGTTCCTGGACAAATACACGCGCCCGGGGGGCCAACTGATCTGGCGCGAGGACTACCCGGGCGACGGCGTGTGGGCCGACGATCTGTACGAGGCGTTCTTCAACTGGCCGCTCTACTACGCCCTGGGCGGCAGCCGCTACATCGGCGAGATGGCAGTGCAGGAGTGGAACGCGATCACCCGCCAGTTGACGCATGACTACGGCCGGGTCACGGACGAGTTCGTCAACGACGACGACTGGTTCCACAACAGCGAGAACTACATCTACTTCTACCACCTGGGTCTGGCCGAGCCCACCAGCGCCGAGACCGTCGGCCGGGCTCGCCGTTTTGCCGACCTGTACTTGGGCGAGGCCGGCGGCGCGGCCAATTACGACCCCGTGCACCGGCTGGTGCGGTCCCCGTTCAACGGCAGCAAGGGGCCGCTCTTCCACGCCCGTTTCGACGATGTGCGGTACAACCTTGAGTACGGTCACACGACCCTGGGCCCTGGCTTCGACTACCCGGCCGACTGGCACCAGGACCCTGGCTGGCGCGAGCGCGTGCACGCGCGCTTCGACCAGGTGGTGATGAACGGCGACGTGCCGGTCAACCTGGGCATTGTGGGGCTGGTGACCTGCGCCTTCCTGCACACCGGCGACGAGCGCTACCGGCGTTGGGTGATCGAGTACGTCGAGGCCTGGCTGGCACGCATCGCCGCCAACGGCGGCATTGTCCCGGACAACATTGGCCCCACTGGGCAGATTGGCGAACAGCGCGGCGGCCAGTGGTGGGGCGGGTTCTACGGCTGGACCGGCCTTTACTCGCTGCACATGATGGGCTCGGCGCTGATGGGCGCGGCTGAGTGCGCCCAGTTGCTGACCGGCGACGACCGCCACCTCAGTCTGATCCGTTCACAGCTGGACGTGGTGATGACGCGAGGCCGCGAGGTCGATGGGCGGTGGCTGGTGCCGTTCAAGCACACGGACGCCGGCTGGACCGAGTTCCAGCCCCTGCTCACTCAGGATCCGATCCGCCTGTGGACCGCCTCCATGGCCAGCGCCGACTACGAGCGGTTGGAGCGGCTGCGGCGCGGCTGCGAAGACGAGTGGCGCACGGTGACGGCCCGCGGGCCCCGCGTGCTGGACGACCGGGCCTGGACGCGCTACCTGGCCGGCGAGGTACCGGATTACCCGGAGCGCATCCTGCAGGCCAACTACGCCGAGGTGCTGCGACGAGCGGCGGCGGTGCAGGCCGATCAGCAGGACCTGCGCCAGTTGGACGTGCACCACTGGCAGCAGGTCAACCCGGTGCTCACGGAGGCCTTGGTGCACCTGACGACAGGGGCACCTCAGGCGATCTACTGGGGCGGCCTGTCGCGCGGCCGGGTACGGTACTTCGACCCGGAGGATCAGCGTCCGGGTCTGCCCGACGACGTAGCCGCGTTAGTCACGGGCTTGACCGCCGACCAGGTGTCGCTGACGCTGGTCAACCTCCACCCGACCCAGAGCCGCGCCGTGATCGTCGGCGCCGGCACGTTCGGGGAGCACCAGTTCCTGACCGCCCGGGCCCACGACCAGACACGCCAAGTCGACGGACGGTACCTGACCGTGCGCCTGCAACCAGGGACGCAGATCGAGCTGGACCTGGGGATGCGCCGACACGGCAACACACCCAGCTACGCCTGGCCATGGTCCGGCTCCAGCCAGGTGCGTTGACAGCGACATCGGCGCTGCCTCGCCGCCCGCGGGTCAGGCCATGGCGACCCGCCCAATCCGGCGCCAGGACGGGCCACGGCCGGGCCAAGGTGCGAACCCTGGCCGCCCGCCTGGGGACCCAACCCGTCTGGCGCCATGGCGGGCAACGGCTGGGACGGGAGGTGGCCCCGCGGGGGGCGGCCGTCGCCTACGGTCGACCCTCTGGCGGCTATACCACACGTGGCGCACCAGCCCAGGGCCCTGAGCCACCACCACCAGACCGTGGCCGCGCCCGCTGCGTGGGCCCGCCCACGGCGGCGAACCGACGGGCCAGCCATCACCCTTTGCCAGGACTGCCCCATGCCCTTCCAGCTGAAACCCCGCATGCTGTTCTGCGATTGGCACATGCCCTCGGTGCTGCCGGAGGTACGCATCGACTACGACGCCTACTTCGCCGGCATCCGGCGCACCGGTGCGGAGAGCCTCATTTTCCAGGTGAAGACCGCCCACGGGGCCGCCTTTGCGCCTACCGACGTGGGCATCACCCACCCGGCCATGCACGGCGACCTGTTCGGCGAGATCGTCCGGCGTGCCAAGGCGGCCGGCCTGGAGTTCATTGCCTACTACAACGTGGTGCTCAGTTGGGAGCTATCGCACCGCCGGCCGGAATGGAGCCAGATCGGGGCCGATGGCCAGCCGTTGCGGATGTTCCTGTACCCCTGCTCCTGCCTGAGCCACGAGGGTTTCCGCGCCCACGTCTGCGCCCACATGGCTGAGGTCACAGCGCGGTACCCGATCGACGGCTGGTTCCTGGACCTGCAGTATTTCTCCCCCGAGGGTTGCTTCTGCCCCTCGTGCCGCGAGGGCTTCGCGGCGCGCTTCGGCTACTCGCTGGACCCAGCCGCCAGTACGGTCCGCGCCTGGCACGACCTGCTGACGTACCAGGTGGACACCCGAGAGGCCTTCATCCATGCCACGCAGGCGGCCAGCAACGCCGAGCGCACCGGCTTGAGCTGGTCATGGAATGGGTGCGGCAGCCCCTTCGCCCTCTCCGACACGCTCGACGCCGGGGCAGACTACCTGTCCACCGAGGCACACCCGCCTGATTATCTGCACGCCGATCACGCCACGCGGTACTGCGAGGCCTTCGGCAAACCCTTTACCCTGTTCATGCCCGAAAGCCAGGGGTCCTGGGGCGACTGGACCCTGACCACGGCGCCGACCATCCGGGGCCTGGCGGCCATTGCCCTGGCCCAGAACGGCTCGCTCAACATCAACCATGTCCCGTACCCCTGCGGCCACCGTGGCGGACAGGTCCCGGCCGCGGTCTGGGACACCCTGGCCGAGGCTTTTGACTTTGTCGCCGCCCGCGCAGCGCTGTGCCAGGACAGCCAACCCGTGCCCGTCGTGGGGGTCATGCACTCGGCGGCCAACGCGCGCCTGCTGAGCGCCCGGAGCCGGGCCGGGCTGGGCCGCCACCACGCCGGCACGGTATACGGCAATGAGCATGCGGCCTGCCAGCTGCTGATGGAGACCCACACACCCTGGCAGATCGTGCTGGAGAGCGCTCCCCTGGAGGAACTGTGCCGCTATGAACTGATCATTCTGCCCTGCCTGCCCTACGTCAGCGCGGCTCTGGCCGACCGCTTGCGCCGCTATGTGCACGCGGGTGGCCGGCTGCTGGCCAACTACGACATCTCGCGTTGCGACGCGGGGGGCGAGGGCTTGAATAACTTCGCGCTGGCCGATTTGCTGGGCGTGGACTTGGTTGCCGAGTCGCCCTATTCAGTTGCCTACCTGGAGGCGCTGGACAGTGGCTTCGGGCCCCGCGTTCCAGACCTGCCCCATGTGATTAAGGACGCGGCCAGCGGCGCCATGAACCCGGCCCACCACGCGCTGTACTGCCGCCTTCGTCCCGGAGCCCGGGCCTTGGCCCGCATCACCGATCCCGTGCTCGAGAGCAACTTCGACACCGGTCACTACGTGTACCACGACCACGCCCCGCCGGGCCGGTTGACGGACTACCCCGGCCTGGTCCTCCATCCCTATGGTGCCGGGATCGTGGCCTACTTCCCGGTGCCCTTCCTGGCCGGTTACGGGCGCAAGAAGTGCCCGTTCCTCAAGGAACTGTTCGCCACCCTGGTGGGCCAGTTCCTTGGGCCTTGGCAGCGGGCTCGCATCGATGCCCCGCGCAGCATCAAAGCCTCGCTGCGCCAGGATCGGGCCGGGTGGCTACTGCACCTGATCCACATCCAGAAGGGCACGGACGACATGTACTTGGATGCCTTTGAGCGCAGCGGACCGGTGCGCGTGTGGTTGCGCCCTGACTGGCCGGTGGCCACGGTGGCCGACGCCCTGACCGGGATGCCGTTGGCCAGCGAGGCCCACGACGGTGGCCTCGCCTTCACGGTGCCGGGGGTGCGCGATCACACCCTGGTGCGGGTGGGCCGCCGCCAACCCGAGTAGTCGCGGACCCGGCCGCGGCGGCCCGGCCAACGGGGCCTTACCGGGCCTTGCGCCGCCGCGTCGCCACGATCTTGGCGCCGCGCTGCTTGGCCCGTTCTTTGGTGGTGGCGTACTCGTCATCGCTGATGAAACGGAAACGAAGGACGTTGTCGGCGCCGCGCATCTTGGCAATCTGCAGCTTCCGTCCCAGTTGCAGGGCCGCTACCTGGAGGGCTTCGCGGCCCTGTTTGACGCTTTCTTTGGCGGCGAACTCGAGCAGATTGTCGGCGCCTTCCTGGCCCTGTTGGATCAGCGCTTTGTATTGGTCAACGATGTCCTGAGGAATGGTCTTGCGCAGGGATGTGCCGCGGGGGACGACTTTGAGAGTAGGCATGCGAAATGTCCTCAATGAGGGGCAACAAGATGCCGATGACAATGTCGATGCCGGCCTGGCACCGGCGCACAATGTAGCGAGAAAGGGACTGCTTTTCCATGCCGATTAAAAGTGACAACCGGCCCGCGGAGGATTCCATGGATTGCCTGAGCCAACCCGGCAGAGCCGCGCTGCCGCACTATGCCGCCCTGGCCGAGGGTGCGTGGCGTCGCCGCCATCTGCCCGGGACAGACCGCCCGCTGCTGGTGCAGTACCCGGTCAACGGTCCGCCCGAACGAGTCATCGAAGTGGTCCGGCGCCATCAGGTCGGCGACGGTTGGGTAGCCTTCGATGAACCCGGCCTGTGGCCTTACATCGCCACGGGTGAGCCAGTGCTGTTGACCTATCGGCACGAGGAACTCATCCGCCACCAACTGGAAGGCGACGCGGCCATGGCGGCTTTCCTGGACCGCCTGGAGCAGCGCCCTGAAGCGGGTTTCGTGACCTTCCAAGTGGGCGAGTGGGAGAACTGGCTCCACTTTGATCCGGTGACCGTGTTCGGCCTGACCGTGGAGCAGATCCGCAGCCTGGGCCGTGCCGAGGTCCATGCCCGGGCCATGGCCACCTTCCGGCGCTGGCGCGCCGCTGTGCGCGGCCGGCTGCACTCGGTCAACGGATACGGGCTGATCAGTCACCTGGGCGCCGAAGCCGGGGAAGACCTGGTGGGCATCGAGTCAGGCGAGAATGTGCCGGCTACGCAGGTGCAGCGGGCCTTTGCCCGGGGCGCGGCGCGCCAGTTCGGCCTGCCCTGGGGCGAGCAGATCTCGCAATGGTACCGGGCCACCGTGCCCACTGGCCACGCTACCGAGATGGTGGATCTGACGCCCGGCGGCGTCCACCCAACCTGGGTCGGACCCCACACCGGTCACTCGGCCAATCTGCTGGCCCGCCTGTGGTACACCGCCTGGTTCAGCGGCGCCGCCTTCGTCAATATCGAAGCCTCCACCGGGTACCTCTTCGACACCGTGTACGGCGCCCCCGAAGTGCCCGTCGACGCCGCGTTGACCGAGTACGGCGTCCTGGCGCAGCAGTTGCGGCACCTGATGCAGGCCGTGGATCCGGGTCTACCCTACACGCCGTTCGGCGTGCTGCTGCGTCGCGACCATGGTCGCATGACCTATTGGCGGGGTCCCTGGCACCACCAGGAAGAAACCGTCGGCGATCGGGCTACGGTGGCTTTCTTTGACCAGCTCTTCCCGGGCCAGTCGCAGGGGCCGGGCCGCGAGGAACGCTACCTGTGCCCCTCGCCCTGGGCCGACAGCTTCGACGTGCTGGTGGCCGGCGCTGACGCCCGCAGTTGGCCCGCCTATGGCGTGCTCATCGCGGTCGGCGAGATCCCCTGGACCGCGGCTGACCTGGCCGCACTGCAGGCGTACGTGGAGGCGGGGGGCACGCTGGTGCTGCACGCCCACAACCTGGCCGGCTGGGACCCTGCGTACCTGGGGCTGCCCGCCGCCGGGGCGGCAACCTCGCCCGGGGCCGTCGAGGCCATCCCGGCGCCCGGCAGCGCCGGTGCGGCCCGGGCTGACGCCGGGATCGAGGCGCCAGACCTAGAGCCGGCCACAGACGCGGTCACCACCGTCTACCGCGCCAAGGCCGAGGTGACGGCGGCCGCGGGTGCGGGTAAGGTGTGCCTGCGGGGCGCCGACGGCCGGGCTCGAGTGGTGTCCGCCCGGGTCGGCAGCGGGCAGGTGTTCACCGTGCTCGAGGAAGCCGGAGCCCCGCCGTTCCCGGCCCCCTTGCTCGACCAGTTGGCCGCGACCTGGCTGCCCTTGGCGCCCGACCCCCGCGTGGAGACCCTGATCAATCGCACAGCCCAAGGCTGGCTGGTGCTGCTGGCCCACCATACGGGTTGGCACAAAGAGCCGACCGAGGCGCCGGTGGCAGACCCGGCCGCGGCGGTGACCGTCCGCCTGGGGCTGGGCGCCAACGGGCCCGAGACCATGGATCCGTTCCGCGATCGCGCCTGGCAACCGGCCGCGACGAACGCCGATGGCACTGTGTCCGTGACCCTGGCTCCGGGGCAGCTGCGGCTGCTGCGGTGGCCGGCCTGAGGCGCACCGTGCCCGGCACCCTGGCGTTGGCCGGCGGGGTCCCGCACCTGATGCTGGATGCCACGGGTTGGGCGGCGCTGGGCGGCATTTCCTGGCGCGCGCACCCGCCGCAGCCACGGGGCGTGGCCCTGGCCCCCGAGAAGCCTTGGGAGGCGTACCGCGTGGCGCCCCTGGCGGTGATCGATGACGCAGGCGTGCTCAAGCTGTGGTACTCGGCGATCGCCTGCCATGCCGGCGCCGCGACTGACCTGAGCTGCCCCCGTTGCCGCCGGTTGAACCCGGGCACCAAGGTGGTGTGCCGGGCCTGCGGTTGGCCGCTGGTGGACATCGACTACCTGCAGCAGTCCATGTTCGGCGTCGCCTACGCCGAATCGCGCGACGGGGTCCGGTGGGAGCGGCCCGACCTGGGGCTGGTGGAATCGGGCGGTGACCGGCACAACAATCTGATCCGCGGGGCCTGCGGCGTGCCGGCGCTCAACCCCAAAGGCGGCTCGGCGCAGCGGTTCATGGGGCTGGTGGAGCACCAGCGCGAGCTCTACGTCACCTTCTCCAGCGACGGCTGGCACTGGCACCGGCGACCCCGGCCCTGTCTGCCGTTTGGCGCTGACACCAACAACCAGTTGATCTACGACCCGGACACCGACCGGTACCTGGCGCTGCTGCGAGGCTTCCCAGGCCGCCGAACCACGACCTGCTGCGAAGTCGCCGACTTGGAGCAGACGCCGTGGCCATTTGCCGACCACGGCCACCCGGCTGACAGCACCGGGTACCGCTATCTGACCGACGAACTGCCCACCGCGCTCGACGTGGACGCCGACGACCCGCCGCTACCGGGGCTGGACCTCAATCACATCAGCGCCTGTCGGCTGGGGCCCGGCACCTGGCTGGGGTTCCCGGCCCTGTTCCGCAAGTACCCCCCCGCCGGGCTGGACCGCGCCGGACGGGAGACCCACCGCTATTTTGCCCAGGGCAATGACGGCACCTGGGAGACCCAGTTGGCGATCAGCCGCGACGGCCGCACCTGGCACCGGCCAGACCGGAGCCCGTACCTGGGGCCGGGTCTGTACGGCGGCCCGGACGGCGGCATTAACAGCCTGTACGGCGTGGGCCTGGTGGGCCGCGGGGACGAGGTGTTCCAGTACGGCTTCGGCCAGTCGGTGACCCACGGCATCTTCGAGCCAGGGGAGCGGCGCGGCGTGGGGGCCATCTACCGCTATGCGCAGCCGCGGGACCGGTTCATGGCCGCGGTGGCCGGGCCGCGGGGCGGGCACCTGCTGTCCGAGCCCCTGACCTGGCCGGGCGGCGACCTGGTGCTCAACTGCGACTGCGGCGGCCTGGGTCAACTCAGCGTGGAGTTGCGGCAGGCCGACCAGACGCCGCTGCCCGGCTACACCCACGCCGACTGCGACCGGGTGGACCTGAACCCGCTGGCGGCGGTGGTCACCTGGCGCGGCCAGACCACCGGGGCCCTCCCCGCAGGCCAATGCGTGCGGCTGCACCTGCAGCTGGAGTCCGCCCGGCTTCACGCCCTGGCTTGCCGCCCCGCTGGAATGCGGGCGCCATAGCCCGCGCGGACCGCCGCACCGCCGGGCCGTCGCCGTTGGGTCGCCCGTCTGCCGGTTCCGAGCGCCGAACCCGGCCGTCGAGGCACGCGCGCCCGGGGCCGCGGTTGGGTCCCGCTCTACGCCCTGGCTTACCGGCCTGCTGGAATGCGGGCGCCACAACCCGCGCGGACCGCCGCACCGCCGGGCCGCCGCCGTTGGGTCGCCCGTCTGCCAGGGCCGAGGCCCGAACCCGGCCGTCGAGGCACGCACGCCGGGCGCCCGAGGGGGCGGGCAGCGGGGGCAAACTCCGGCCCTGGCCAGCCCCGGGAGCCCGCCCTGCCGGTCAAGGCGGTCCGTCGCCGCCACCGCCCGC
>CAITNQ010000474.1 GCA_903893785.1 uncultured Gemmatimonadota bacterium | reverse complement strand
TCCTGGCGCTGTTTACGGTCAGCCTGGTACCGGTCGTTGGATTGGTCAACCGTTGGTACCTGTACCTGCCCTCGGCGTTTGCTTGCATGGGCGTGGCATACCTGTGGTCGACGAGTCGGGTGCGGCCGGCGTGGGCCCGCGCCACTGGCATCTTCTTCGCCATCAGCACCGTGGTCTTTGCCGGCGTCCTGGTTTACGAGAGCGTTGTCTGGCAGCGCGCGGCCCGGATCAGCGACCAGACGTTGGCCGAAGTGAAACAGGCGCTGGCCAGCGCGGATCGGCTGTTGGTCGTCAATCTGCCATGCGCCTGGCAGCCCCGTGAGACCATCGGTGCCAAGGCGATCTTCAGCTGTTGGTTCGCTCAGGCGGTCGCCGACGTTGTGGGGCCCGCCCATGCCGCACCCGACGTAGTCAGCTACCTCTGCTGGTGGTCACCGGGCCCGGTCAGCCAGATCAGCGAAGAGGCCCCGGGGCGTTACCGAGTGGCCTGCCAGGACGCCGGCTGGTTCTCCTTTCACCTGGCGCCCTTCGTCGGGGTCGCGAACCGGCTTCCGGCGGTGGTCACCACCGGCTGGGGCGAGATCGCCATCGAGAACGAACGGTCGCTGTCGTTCACGGTCAGGGAGGGCGCGATCGACGCCATCCTGTTCTTCGATGGCCAGCGCTGGCAGCGCCTGCCGACCGCCGTCGCCCGCTCGACGTCGGCGCGACACCTCGGCCCGCCGTCGGACGCGGCCGCAAACGGCGGGGGCATGGGTTCGTAACCCGCGTTCCGCACACGGCGATCCAGGCTAGCCGCGTGCCGCGGCCGCCGCGTTCTTTGCCATCTCCAGGTCCAGTTCGTCTGCCTTGCGGGCCAGCTGCACTCGGCGGCGGCCAGCTGTGGTGATGACCCGGCCCTCCGCCAGGCGCGGTCTATGGGGTGATGCCTGCCTGCGCCGCGCCTGGCCGCGTTGGGTCGCGGCGCCCGCCGTTGGGCGCTCGGCCGGCCTACCTCGGGGTAGCCTATCCCGGGCTATCGTCCCGCCGAGGCCGTCGCCCCGCCTGCCTTCCATGTGCCCAGCGCGGGGCGTGAAGCCCGCGGGACTCGGCGCCCATGCTGTCGGTCAGCGGCGTGCCCGGTGTACGCATGGGTAGCTGCCGTCGGTCGGCCGGCAGGGACGCTGGTGGGTCCGCGCCACACCCGGGTCCGTCGGCGGGTCACTTGACCAAGAGCAGCCTGGCTACACCTCGGTAGGCGTCTGCGCGTAGCTCAGCCAGATAGACTCCGCCGCCCACAGCGAAGCCGCGCCCGTCGCGGCCATCCCATCGGATCTGGTGGCGACCGGCAGATTGCTCACTGTCCACGAGCTCGCGCACCATCTGGCCGGTGACCCCATAGACGCGCAACGAGACTCGGCCGGCGGTCGCCAGTTCGTAGGTGAGGACCGTCGACGGGTTGAAGGGATTGGGGTACGCACCGCACAGGGCGGTCACCGCGGGCAATGCCTGACGGCGAAGGCGAAGCAGCTCACCGGCCGTCACCGCCACCTGGCCGGTACCGACCAAGTCCACCCACCGGGAGCCGATGGCCGCCTGCCAAGGACCGGCGTCCGCCATGTCCCAGTGCAGGGCCTTCACGTCCCCCTGCAGACGGACGGTGTAGACGCCGTCACGGGCCGGAACCTGGAGAGCGCTGACGCCCTCGCCCACGTCAACGCGCACGTCGAACACGCCTTCGGGAGGCACGGGGGGCAACTCAACCACCTCGTCAGGCGTTACGCCCAGGAGGACGTCCTGGCGCCCGCCAGGCCCGTCCAGCCACAGCCGGGTGGCGGTTGTCGGCGAGCCGACCGGCTCAGTTGCGGCGCCGCCGGCCATGGCTCGCTGAACCCCTGCCAAGACGGTGTTGAGATCCACCGTGGCCGGTGACGAAAGGTTCACCCAGTAGGCATGCCCAGGTTCCAGCGTGGCGGCTCGATGGTACCCGCCGGTGTAGCCGAAGACCGAGGTCACCTGCGGGCAGGCCCGACGCAGGGCGCTCACGTCCACGGGCCGGTGTCCGGGCCCGATCAGGCTCCAGTGCGCCGGCAGAACTCGTCGCAGCGCAGTTTCCGGGTACGCCCATCCGCTCACCGGCGCCTCGGCTGCCTCGTCCAACCGGGTCCAATACCCGGCCCCGGCAGCGAAGCGGTCGGCCTCGTGGTACGTGGCGCCGAAGCCGAACAGCGACCGCGCCATCGGCAGCACCGCGCCGAGCGTCGAGTCGGGCAGCCACGCCGGTAGCGACACCAGGTTCCATCGCCCCGCCAGGTGGTAGGTGTAGTCGACGGGCTCGGCGGCCTGGTAGTGCACGTAGAGCATCGCGGTGCCGGCAAGGCTGGCCTGGTAACGCGTCTGGTACCGCATGTCCACCGTGACCCCTACGTTGTTG
Source organism: uncultured Gemmatimonadota bacterium (assembly GCA_903893785.1). Classification (GTDB taxonomy): domain Bacteria; phylum Latescibacterota; class UBA2968; order UBA8231; family UBA8231; genus CAITNQ01. Next base: position 2,931 of record CAITNQ010000474.1, on the reverse strand, counting down.
GGCAAGGCCAGCAGATGGTAGGTCCCCCCAGCCGGCCACCCGGTCGTGTCCCACGACACCGTTACCGGCAGGTCGCCGGTCCCCGCCTGGATCGCCAGCGTCCAGACATCGCCGCTCAGGCTGGTCGTCCAGCCGCGGTAGTCATCGATCAGACCTGCCAGCGGCGCAGCCGCAACCCAGCGGACGTCGAACTCGTCGCCGGACTGTGGGGGCGGCAACTCCGCCTCACCCAGCGCCGAGTCAATCCCGGCGCTGGCGCCCGCGTACCAGCCGAAGCGCACGGTCCGCGCCGGGCCGGCAGCGCTCTGCACCACCAGGGCGCCCGCCCATCCGGCCGGAGGCGCCGCCACGGTCACCGCGACGGTGTCGGGCCTGCTCTCCGCTGTCCCATCGCTGACGGTCAAGGTGACCGGGTAGCGGCCGGGGCTGCTCGGCGCGGTGAAGGAGGGCTCGGCCGCTGTCGAGTCACTGATCCACGTCACCGCGGCGCCGTGCCAGTGGTAGTCCAGCGAGTCGCCGTCAGCGTCGGTGCTGCCGCGGCCGTTCAGCTGCACCGGAGCGTTCGGGGTGACCGTCTGATCGGGTCCGGCATTGGCTACCGGCGGTACGTTGGTGGTCAGGGCGAAGACGCCGCCGCGCCCGGTGCCAGCCCACACTGTCCCCGGCGCGTGGGCCGGCGCCAGCAGCGACACCACGTACGGGTTGGTCAGGCCACTGTCGACCGCGGCCCAGTGGTCGCCGCCATCGACGGTCCGGAACACGCCGCCACCCCAGGTGGCCGCCAGCAGCGTCTGCGGGTCCACCGGCGACACGGCTAGTGCCTGCACCGTCAGACTGCTCAGCCCGGTGTTTGCGGCCACCCAACTGGCGCCTGCATCGGTGCTCCGGTACACGCCGCCCCAGCTCCCGGCGTACAATGTGGGCGGCGTGGTCGGTGCGGCCAGCAGCGCCCCGATGGCCAAGCTGGGCAGGCCATTGCTGGCCTCCTGCCAGGTGGCCGCCCGGTCGGTGGTCCGCGCCACGCCATTGCCGCTGCCGGCGAAAAGGGTATCGGTACCGGTGGGCCACATCGTCAACGCATTGACATAGGGGCTGGGCAGGCCCGTGTTCACGGCGTCCCAGTTGGCGCCGCCGTCGGTGGTTCGGAACACGCCGCCGCCGCCCGTGCCGGCGTAGACAGTCTTGGGCGCCGTCGCTGGCCCAGCCAAGGCCACGACCTGGGTGGCACCCAACCCACGGTTGGCCGGGAGCCATGTGCCGCCCCGATCCGTGCTCTTGAACACGAGACCGTCCAGCGTGCCGACGTACACGGCCTCTGGGTCTGTGGGTGCGACGTGCATTGTTCGCGCTGGTGAGAATCCCAGGCCGTTCACCACGGCTTCCCAGTGATCGCCGTCGTCTGTGCTGCGGAACACCCCGGCGGTATACGCTGCTGCATAGATGGTCTGCGGCGCCGATGCCGACGCCCGCAGCGCGTAGACGAAGGTATTCGTCAGGCCATGATTGACCGCATCCCACGTGCCACCGCCATCGTGGCTGACAAGAACGCCGCGCGAGGTGCCGGCGTACACGGTCACGGCGGTGGCCCGGGATACGTCGATCGCAAACAGGGTACCGCCAGCCGGGCCGTTGGCCAGGGTCCAGCTCCGGCCTTCGTCGTCACTGCGGTACACTGAGTTGCCGGAGGCCCGCACGTAGAGTGTTTCGGGAGCGGCCGCCGCGACCACCGCGTTGGCGTAGGTAGCCGTCAGGCCGTTGTTGACCGCCGTCCAGTGGTCGCCGCCGTCAGCGCTCCGGAATACCCCACCCGAGTACGCCGCTGCGTAAATCCGGCGTGGGTCTCCCGGCGATACAGCCAGTCCTTTGATGTTCAGGCTCGTCAGGCCGTTGCTGGCGGCCGTCCAGGTCGCCCCTGCATCGAGGCTCTTCCACACGCCCAGCTGGGTCCCCAGGTACACTGTCTGCGAGTCCGTGGCGCTGACAGCCAGCGTGGTGATACTAGCCGTGGGCACGCCCTCGTTGACGGCAGACCAACTGGCGCCCGCGTCCACACTCCGGAACACGCCGCTGGAGAGAGTGCCTGCGAAGAGCATCGTCGGTTGCGTGGGCGACGTGGCAAGGCAGAGCACACTGGCGTCGGCCAAACCCTCTCTGGCGGCGGCCCAGGTGAGCCCGCCGTCCGTGGTCTTGTACACTCCGTGCTCCATGGTGGCCAGGTACACGGTCCGCGGATCCGTGGGCGACACCAGCAGCGCCCGGGTAGTGATGCCGGCCAGACCCGTGTCGGCCGATCGCCAACTCGCGCCACCGTCGGTGCTCCGGAACATGCCGCCCGCTCTCTTGGCGGCGTACAGCGTCATGGGATCGCTCGGCGACGTTGCCACAGCGACAACCTCGCCGCCGTCCGGACCCGAACTCGTCCAGATATCGCGCCCGGCCTGGGATCGGGTGCCGGTACCCAGAAGGAGCGCCGACGCGATCACTGTCCGCCACCAGAGTTTGCCGCCCATGCCACCCCTCCCATGTCCGTTCAGCCCCTTCGCCAACACCACGCCGCTGCGCAATCATGGGGCGCACCTCGGCCAGGTCAAGAGGGCCGCGGAGCGGGGCATGCCGAGGAGGGCCGGGGCCATCCAGGCGTTATGCGGTGCCATTCCCATACGTCATACACCACAGCAGGTGTGGATGACGGAGTGAACCCCCAACAGCCGCGCGCGCAGGGCGGGTGAGCAGGCCCTGTCAGGTGCGCGGAAGCCTGCGGCACTGGCGCTATGCCTCAGGGGATGTCCATGGCGACGTCGGAACGGGGAGGTCGGTCCCGCCGTGAAGGGGGGCGCTCGCTGCGGCGAGGACGGGCCGCGTTGAAAATGCCTTTTGAAAAGGCGGAGAAGGTGAATAACCGTTTCATTTTCTCGTCTCCTGAAGACCCCT
>CAITNQ010000473.1 GCA_903893785.1 uncultured Gemmatimonadota bacterium | reverse complement strand
TCCAGAGGCGGGGATAGGCGGCCCCAGGCGAGCCGTTGGCGGTCGTGGCAGCGTCGGGTCCGGACCGGGCCACAATCTACTGGCAGGCCCTGACCGCAGCCATGGCATGGACCGGCGGCGGGCCGGCGGGGAATAGCGGTGCCTGAGCCTGTGGCGGGCGTCCGTTGGGGCTAACTCGGCGTGGGTTGGTACCGCGGCCGGCAACCGTGCCGGTCACGGTCCGGATTCGTGGTCGCCCGGGCCGCGCCGGCGCGACCCAAGGCGAGGGGCGCGCCGGGATGGGCGGGCCGCAGGCTGCTTTGCCGGCCCGACGCTGCGGACCCGGGGGGACGATCCGTGGTCGCCCGCACCCGGCGGTTGGCGCCAGCCGCCATCGGCCCCGGGCAGGCGGGGGGGCCGAGGCCTCGGTGGGGCCTGCACCGGCCACAACGGCCACCGCGGCCACCCGGCGAGCCGGCAGCATTGGGGGCGGTTGCATGGGGACCGGCGTGGGCGGTCAGGTAGTGGTGGCCTGCCTGGGGCCGCACTATATTCCCTCAGTCTGTGCCGTCTCACGGCCGCCCACCAGGGCGGGATTGGCTCGCGAACCCGGAAGCAGAACTTGCCCGCGCCAGATACCGGTGTAACAGGCGGCGCGCCACAGCCCCGTTCGGTGGCACCCATCGGCCGCGGAGTGTAGCCATGGCCCAGCGCCGCCCCCTGACCCCAGCACCACGCGGCGTGTCGCGCCGACCGCCCGGCAACCGTGGGCGGCAATGCCCGGCGCATCGGTTGGCCGGGCAGCTGGCCCGGGCTCAAGCCCTGGGCAGAATCCGCGACCAGGCCCTCGCTCTGGTCGACTGCGCGGACTTGGCCGTCAAGCTGGGGAGTGAGTGGCTGGGCGAGCTCCAGCGTCTGGGCCTGCCCCTGGTCGGCCTGTCGCTGCAGCGCCGCGTGGACCGCGATGACGCCTTTGCGCTGGGTACCCTACCTGCGCCCGGGAACGCGGCCGACCTGTGTGCTCACGCGCGGCGTCCCTGGGTGGCCGAGGCCTGGTCCAGCCAACGGGCGGTTTGGGTGCCACCGGCCCGGTTGGCGGCCAGCGGCGAGACTGCCTGCGGCGCCGGTTCGCTGGTGGAACTGCCCCTGGGTGGCTGGGGTTCGTTGGCGGCCCTGTGTCGCGATGGGACACCCTTGGCCCTGCCCATGATGGCCAGCCTGGAGGAGTTCGGCCAGCTGCTGGCGGTAGTGCTGCAGCGCCAGGAGGAACTCGACCGTCGGCGGGCACGCACGCGTGAACTGAACCTGCTGCAGGACGTTGGCCGCCGGCTCAGCAGCAGCCTTGATGTCGAGACCCTCTTCGAGGCAACCTATCGCGCCGTGCGCGAGATCATGGATTGCCACGTGCTGATCGTCTCGGAATTCGACGCCGACACGCAGTTGATTCGCTGTACCCACCTGCGCCTTGGCGGCCAGCCTGTGGACGTCGGCCTCCTCCCGCTGATCCCGCTGGAGCCCGAAGGGCAGGGCATGCAGAGCCAAGTCATCCGCACCGGCGAGCCCTTCTTGGTCGCCGACTACGACGCTGTTCTGCGCCGCACTTCGGTAACCCACCACTTTGATGAAGACGGGGTCTGCGAAGGCCCACCGCCGCCGGAAGAAGAGCGCACTCAGTCAGCGCTACTGGTGCCGCTGTTGCTGGAAGGCGCTGTTGTCGGCGTGCTGCAGACGCAGAGCACCCGGCTGAACGCATACGTGCCTGACCACGTCGGCTTCCTGGCCGCGCTGTCGGCCCACCTTGCCATTGCGCTGAACAACTCGCGGCTCTTTGGCCAAGCCCGCGATGAGCTCGCTCGTCGGCGTGAGGCCGAAAGCACCCTGAGGGAGAGCGAAGCCCGTTACCGGCGCCTGTTCGAGGGATCGCACGACGCGTTGGCCACGCTGGCCCCGCCGACGTGGCATTTCACCAGTGGCAACCCCGCAGCGCTGGCTATCTTCGGCCTGTCCGCCGAAGCCGAACTGCTCGCCCGTACCCCTTGGGATCTGTCGCCGCCGTGCCAGCCGGATGGCACCCCGTCGCAGGCCGCGGCCGAGGGGCTGCTTGCTGCCGCCGTGGCCGCCGGGGGGCCTGCCGTGCGCCTGTGGTGGCACCAACGGGCTGACGGGACCCGGTTCCCGGCGACCGTGGTGCTGACGGCCCTCGAGCAGGGCGGGCGGGCGTTCGTTCTGGCCACCATCCGCGACAATACCGAACGCCAGCGTCACGAGCTGGCCCTGCGCGTTGAGCTGGCTCTGCAACGCCTGCGAACGGCTGCCGTGGCCATGCGCTCCGAGGCCGACTGGGCCAGCGTGCAGGGCGCCTTTGAGCACGAGTTGGCCGATCTGGTGTCGTGCCAGCGGTGCGCGCTCGGCCTGACCGATGGCGTGTCGCAAGCGCTCCGCGTATACCAACCGGCCAGCGCGCTAGCCGCGGCCGAGTGGCGTCCGGTGGCCCTTCCGGAGCCCATTCAGCGGACCCTGCAGGCGGGGCTGCCGGTCACGTCCGCGGAGGCGTCTGATCCCCTTGGCGTCGGGCCGCGTTCGGCGTCGCTGGCAGGTGTGTCCTTTGGTGGCGGCGTGCTCTTCACCTATAGCGACCAGATGGACGCGTTTGGCGAGCGCGAGCTTGGCATTCTGGAACGGTTTGCTCCCGTCGCTGCTGAAGCCAGCCGCCGCCTGCAGGACCTGGAGGCGCTACACCGGTTGACCGCCGAGGTGGAGGCGCAACGGCTGCGAGCCCTCCACGCCGACCGGTTGCAGGCCCTGGGCGAGATGGCCGCGGGAGTGGCCCACGAGCTCAATCAGCCCCTCAACGGGATCCGTGCGTTTGCCGAAGGGGCCCTGTACGGGATCAGGCACGGTTGGCCCCTGGTGGCTGAAGACATCGGGGTTACGTTCACGGACATCGTGCAGCAGGTGGACCGGATCACCGCCATCGTTGATCACATGCGGGTTTTTGCCCGTGACAGCGCCGAGAGCGAGCCTGAGCAGTTCGCCCTGCACGATGTGGTTGAGGGGGCCCTCAAACTGGTGGGGGCGCAGTTGCGGGTGCACGGCATACAGACACGGGTCGACGTGCCGCGCAGTCTGCCCTGGGTTATCGGCCGGCCCAACCAGATCGAGCAGGTCGTCCTCAACCTGATCAGCAATGCTCGCGACGCGCTGGCGACGCGACAGGAACGGGAAGGCTGCGGGTGGTGCGGCGAACTCCGCCTGGTCGCCGCTCTGTCGCCCGACGGTCAGTTTGTTCAGCTCGGGGTAAGCGACAACGGTGGCGGGATTCCCGAGCACGTGATCGACCGCGTCTTCGAGCCGTTCTTCACCACCAAGGACGTCGGCAAGGGGACGGGCCTGGGGTTGTCGATCGCGCGAGCCATCACGGAAAAACACCATGGCCGCCTGGTGGTTGACAACCGCCCCGGCCACGGGGTGTCGTTTGCCGTGCACCTGCCGGCCGCGCCTGTGTGAGCCCAACCGGGCCTGCCGCGGGCGAGTCTGCCCGCCTTCCTGGCCGATGCCCCGGGCTGACCGCGGCGTCGTGGGGCGGACGAAGTCCGGCGCCCGCCGGGTGGCGCGCGGGGCCCGGCTCTCGCCATTTTCGGTTGGCTGTGTAGATTCGCCGCAGCACGTCCGCGCTGATGCGGGCCGCGGCCTGCTCTGTCACCTCCGGCCCCGCGCCGCTTACCGTGCCGTCACGCCGCCGCCGACGGCACAATGGGAAGACCCATGTCCCAGGTAAAGAACCCAGTTGCGGAGCTTACCGTTGCCGATCAGGTCGAGTTGCGCGTGGTCGACCCGGCCACGGGCGAACTGGGTCGGTACCGGACCTCGGTGGTCGACATTACGGCCGCCACCATCAGTGTCGCGATGCCATCGGACCACAGTGTACCGGTGGCGGTGCTGGACGGCACGGCGCTCATCGTCACGTATTGGAAGGGCTATGCCGACCACCGTTTCACCACCCAGGTGGTGGGGCGGGAGAACGGGCGCGTCCCGCAACTGGTGCTCGCGCGGCCAGCCGTGGAGGCCATCACGCGGTCGCCCCGGCGCGACTTCTTCCGGGTCGACACGCATCTGGCGGCGCAGGTGAGTTTTGTCGACGGCGATCAGGAGGACGCGGAGGAGGTGCGGTTGGCGGCGATCGTGCTCGATCTGGGCGGCGGCGGGTGCCGGCTCCAGACGCGCCGCCGCCTGGCGGCCGGGATGGCGTTGACGCTCGAGTTCGACCTGCCCTTCCCGCCGGACGCGGAAGGTAACGATCGGACGCGTCCCATACGGCGCTTGGCGGGCACGGTGCGCAGCTCGTTCCTGCCGGCGCAGCCGCAGCGGAGCCGCGGCCGCCCGGCGATTTTCCTCGCCGGGGTGCAGTTCGTGCAGCCGGACAGCCGCAGCCGGAGTTTGGTCCTGCGCTATGTTGCCTACCGCCAGCGCGAAGTCCTGAACCAACTGCTCGACGGCGCGCGCAACTCGCCTCGGTCGGGTGAGACCGAAGCCGAGGCCGCGCGCCGGCGCGTGCAGCAGCTTGAGGAAGACCTGGCCACCCGGAGTTCGGCGACGGAACCGGAAGGCCCCCAACCGCCGGCGCTGCCCCCTTCGGGGAAGACTGTGCTGGTGGTCGATGACGAGCCGCAGTCGCGCCAAGCCCTGGCAGCAGCTCTGGGGCGGCAGGGCCACGAGGTGGTGGAGGCCGGCCACGGCCTGGAGGCACTCGCCTCGCTGCAGACCCGGCGCCCTGACCTGGTCATCACCGACCTGATGATGCCCAAGATGAACGGTTGGCGGTTGATTGCCGCGTTGCGCGAAGAGCAATGCAACGCGCCGGTCCTTCTGATGACTTCGCACGTCAAGCAGGTCAGTCGGGAAGCTCTCAGCGGTCGCGAGATCGCCGGCTTTCTGGCCAAACCGGTGGACCTGGACCTGGTCACGGTCTTGGTCCGGAAAGCCCTGGTACCCCTTGGGGAGCGCTCACCCCGGCTGCTGATCATCGATGACGATGAGCAGGCCATCGAGTTGGTGACCCGGGTGGTGCAGGAAGCCGGTTGGGTGGCCGACTGCGCCCGTACCGGCCGCGAGGCGCTCAACAGAGCCGAATCGACTCAGCCTGACCTGATCATCCTCGACATCGCCATGGCCGGCACGGATGGCTTCGAGGTGGCGCGCCGCCTGCGCTTTTCCCTGGCCACCGCCAGTCTGCCCATCGTGCTGCTGTCCGCCGCGCGGTCGGCCGAGGTAGTTCGCCGCGCCGTGGACCTGAAAATCGGCGGCTTCCTGGTCAAACCGCTGCAGCCCCAGAACCTGCTGGAGCGCCTCCGGGCCCTGCTGAAGCTGCCGCCGGCCAAGCCCTCTGAGGCCGCCCCCGGCGTCTGAACCTGTCCCGCCGGTTACTCACCCGTGAGTCGGTGCCATTCCAGCAGGGCGTTGTTGTACGCGGCGGCTGCCTGCTGCCGCGCCAGCTTGGACTGCGCCAGCGCGTCCTGAGCGTCCAGCACCTGGCGGACCGTCGACAAGCCCAGGCCCAGGCGCTCCTCCTGCTCCTGCACATTCTGCTCGGCCTGCTGTTCGGTCCAGGCAGCGGCCTCCTCGGCCTGCCGGTTGATGCCTACCTGCCGGTGCTGCGATCGTACCTTGGCGGCCACCTGGAGCCTGGCCTGCTCGAGTTGCAGTTGCCGTTGCTGGTTCGCCAGCTCCTGCTCGCGGACGCGGGCCTGAGCCACTGGATTGCCGCTCAGGGGTAGATTCAGGCCCAGGCTTCCCTGCCAGTTCCGGGCTTCTGCCTGGCGGAGCGTCTGCAGGTCATCACCGTAGCTGCCGCCGATGCCGCTCAGGCTGGCCTGAGCGGTGAGCGACACGCTGGGGCGCGCCTGGTCGCGCAGCAGAGCCAGCTGCAGACTGGCGTTGCGAACGGCGATCTCGGCCTGCCGGCAGGCAGCATCGCGCGCTGTGGCGCGCTCGACGCCGACCTCTGCCTCGCCGATGAACGGGACCATGGCCGGGACGTCGGTGGGTACGAGAACCCAAGCCCATCCGCCGGGTTGCTGGTCGATACCCAGCAGGGCCCGCAGTTGGTCTTCTGCCTGGCGAACGGCGCCTTCGGCGGCAACGATCTCCTGCCGCCGCTGGGCCACGCCGACCTGGGCTTCGAGCACCGCGCTGCGCGCGACCGAGCCGACTTCGGCCCGCGTCCGCATGGTTTCCAGGACGCGCTCTGCCCCGGCCAGCAGCTGCTCCCGAACCCCCAGGCTCTGGCGGGCCATCACCAGGCTCCAGTAGGCCTGCCCCACCTGCGTCTCCAGCTGCCAGCGCTGGTCCTCGGCACTGACGCGTGAGCCTGTCAGGTTGTTGTTGGCCATTTCCAGGCCAATGCGATTGACTTTGCCGCGGCCTTGCAGCAGCGGCTGCGAAACCCGCAGGGTCAATCCGGACTGGTACTGTGGGTTGAGCAGCTGGAAAGCCGCGTTGCTGGACGAGCGCGTATTGCGGAAATCGACCCCCACCGAGCCACCGCTGCTCAACTGCTGCGTCAGACTAAGGCCAAGCGACTGCGAAGCACTGGTCGAAGTCCGCACGCCTTCCAGTTTGGACGACGAGGGCGACTGGGTGTTCTGCTGGGTCGCGCTGGCCGTGAGCGTGCGGCCGAAACGAGCCCGTTCACCGATCACCGCCTGCTGCTCCATCAGCACCGTCAACTGCGCGCTGCGCCAACCCAGGTGGCGCTCGACGGCCATCTCCGTCGCCTGGGCCAGGGAGAAGCGCAGGCTATCGGTCTGGGCCGACGCGGGAAAGCTGCCGGTCAGCCCCACGGCCACGGCTGCCCAGGCCGCTGCCCAGCCGAACGGGCGGCGGGCATTGCCCGGCCGGCGACGACCCGGGACAGGTTGGGCGGCGGGCGTGTCAGGGCCACTCAGTCGGCGTGACATAAAGGTTGCCTCATTCGTAGCGTAGCGCGTCGATGGGGTTGAGTGATGCTGCCTTGCGTGCCGGGTAGAACCCGAAGAAGATGCCGACCAAGGCCGAGAAGCCGCAAGCCATCGCCACCGTGCCGAAGGATATCACGATCCGCCAACCGCTGAAAACCGTCAGGACACTGCGGGTGGCGAAGCCCAACCCGATGCCTACCAGGCCACCGGCCAGGCTGAGCACCAAGGCCTCGACCAGGAACTGCACCAGGATATCACGGCCCCGAGCTCCAATGGCCATGCGGATGCCAATCTCGCGTGTCCTCTCGGTCACCGAAACCAGCATGATGTTCATGATGCCGATGCCGCCCACGACCAGGGACACGCTGCCGATGGCCGCCAGCAGCAGGGTCATGACCTTAGTGGTCTCCTCGGCCGTCGTCGCGATATCAGTCTGGTTGCGCACCGTGAAGTCGTCGTCCTCGCCTTCCGGCAGGCGGTGCGATTCGCGCAAGAGTGTGCGAATTTCCTGCTGGGCTCCGGCCAGGTCCTCTGCCGACACCGCGCTGCACAGGATCTGCTGGATGAAACGCCAACCGCTCAAGCGGTAGAGTACCGTCGTATAGGGCGCCAGGATGACGTCGTCCTGGTCCTGCCCGCCGGCGTTCTGGCCCTTGGCCGTCAGCACGCCGGCGATGCGGAAGGGGACGTTGCGCAGACGAATCTGCTGCCCCACCGGATCGCTGTCGGCGAAGAGATTCGTGGCGATCGTCTGGCCAATGACGCAGACCTTGGTCTGGCCGCGGACGTCGGCGGCAGTGAAGAACTCGCCACTGGCCACGGGCCACTGGCGGATGTCGGGGTAATCAGACGATACGCCCAGGGCCGAGGTACTCCAGTTGCCGCTGCCGCCGATCACCTGGACGCCGGCGCGAACTACCGGCGACACGCCAGCCAGCAGCAGCGCCTCCTTTTTCAGTTTGTCGACATCGTCCAGGGTCAGGCGGGTACCGCTGCCGCCGCCAAAACTGATGCCGCCCTGGCGGCTCGCCCCGGGGAAGACGATCACCAAATTCGAGCCCAGGCCGTTGATCTGTTGCGCAATCTGGTCGCGCGCTCCGGCGCCGATGGCAACCATGGTGATGACCGCGGCCACCCCGATGATGATGCCGAGCATGGTCAGGAGGCTGCGCATCTTGTTGCGCGCAATGGAGCGGAAAGCCAGGCGGAGTAGATTCTGCCACCTCATGGCGACTCCCGGGGGGCCAATGGCCCATCGGCGACGATCGACCCGTCACGCATCTCGATCACCCGCCGCGCGTGCGCGGCGACGTCGCGTTCGTGGGTGACCAGCAGGATGGTAACTCCCTGTTCGTTGAGCTGGTGCAGGATTCCCAGGATCTCCTCGCTGGTGCGTGTGTCCAGATTGCCGGTGGGTTCGTCGGCCAGCAGCAGCGCCGGGCGGTTCACCAGCGCGCGGGCAATGGCAACCCGCTGCTGCTGGCCGCCCGACAGCTGGTTAGGGTGGTGCTGAAGCCGATCGCCCAGGCCCACGCGGTCCAGGGCTTCGCGTGCCAGTTCGCGAATGCGCCGCGGCCGGTGGTCGCGATTGTACAGCATGGGCAGCTCGACGTTCTCCAGCGCCGAGGTGCGCGCCAGGAGGTTGAAGCCCTGGAACACGAAGCCCAGTTTGCGGTTGCGGATATCGGCAAGTTGGTCGCGGTTCAGGTCGTTCACCCGCACACCGTCGAGCAGGTACTCACCGGCGGTGGGGTAGTCCAGGCACCCGAGGATGTTCATCAGGGTCGACTTGCCCGACCCCGAGTGCCCCATGATCGCCGCCATCTCACCGGCCATGACTGTCAGGTCGATGCCGTTGAGGGCCCGGACCGCCACGCCGTCGGCCTGGTAGACCTTCGTCAACCCGGCTGTGCCGATCACCGCAGCCATCAGAAACCCGGCCCCCGGCCCCGGCCCATGCCGCCGCCGCCCATGCCCGGCGGGCCGGCGTTCATCAGCGGCGAGGTGGACTGGGTGGTGGTCGCGGCCGCGGTCACGACACCGGTGATCACTTCCTGCCCTTCGCTCAATTCGTCAGTGCGGATCTCGGTTACCTGACCGTCGGAAACCCCGGTTCTCACCCGCGCCGACTGCAGCGCCCCCGTCGAATCCAGGAACCACAGACGCGACGACTCGCGCCCGGCCCCCCGGCCGCCAAACCCACCGGCGGCCATGGCGTCCGGGGCCCCGCCGCGGCCACCGCCCTCACTGCCGCGGCCTTCGCTACCCCGCCCTTCGCCGCTTCGCCCCTCGCCGCCGCGGCTACGCCCCTCCCGCGAGCCGCGCCCACGCGACGAGTCGGTGGTTGCCGTCCGCTCGCCGCTACCGGGCGTTGCCGTCGCGCTTGCCGGCGGGCGGAAACGCAGGGCGGCATTGGCCACTCGAAGGACGCCCTCACTGCGGGCAATGAGGAACTCGATCGTGGCGGTCATGCCGGGCAGCAGCAGCCCATCGGGGTTATCCACGTTGACCACCACGGTGTAGTTGACCACGTTCTGCACCGTGGTGGGCTGCAGGCGTATCTGTGCCACCGTGCCGGTGAACCGGCGCTCCGGGTACGCCTGGACGGTGAAGCGAACGGCTTGGCCGTTGGCGATCTGGCCGATATCGCTCTCGTCGACGTTGGCCAGGATCTGCATCCGCGACAGGTCATTGGCGATGAGGAACAGGGTGGGGGCCGAAAGGCTGGCAGCGACCGTCTGGCCCCCATCGACTTTGCGGTCGATCACCGTGCCGTCGATGGGGGCGTAGATCCAGGCGTAGCGCAGGTTGACCCGCGCCCGATCGAGGGCCGCCTGGGCGGACTTGAGCCCGGCCTTGGCCTGGTCGCGGTTGAACTTGGCCATATCTAGTTCAGTCTGCGCGGCCATGCCTTTGCTGAACAGCGGCTGCAGCCGCTGGAACTCCTGCTCGTTGTGTTCATAGCTCGAACGGGCTCGTTCGTAGCTGGCCTCGGCATCGCGGACCGCGGTGGCCAGGAAGGTGGTGTCAAGCACGGCCAACAACTGGCCGCGGGTGACTTTCTCGTTGAAGTCCACCAATATCCTGGCGATACTGCCTGACACCTGCGTGCCCACCTGGACCGTGCTGACGGCGCTGAGCGTACCCGTGCTCGAGACCACGGATTCCACGTCGCCACGGTCGACCTTGGTGAAACGGTACCGCTCCGTGGGCGCCGACTCGGAGCGGAAGCGGAGGTACGCCCCGGTCCCTGCCAGGGCCACGACCACCGCCAGTGCGATCCATTTCTTCATAGGTGCCCCCCCGGCCTGAACGGCCTGCGCGATGGCCTGTTGCTTCGTCCCTATCCGCAATATCGCTGCGTGGGTGGACCTAGTCCACCAGCCTTGTGTCGCGCTTTGTAGCAGTTTGTGAACACGGCTCGGTTGCGGGCCATGGCTGCGGCAGGGCTGGCGCGGTCCCTGTCGGCGGATCCCGGGTCGGCGCTGGCAGGTGCCTCGCGCTGGCGTGGAACGAGCTTGGCCCCCGGCCCGGATGGGGCCGAGGGCCAAGGTTGAGTCTCCGGGGCCCAACGGCGCGCTCGATCATCGCCGCGTCGCGGGCGGCGTCCGCGGGCCTGGCTGAATCCTGGGCGGGCCCGCGGTGCCTGCCTACCGGTCCGGAGCGATCGTTACCGCCTGCCGCCTGCCAGCCCTGCGGCGCGCCGGTGCTCGCGCCACAGCAGGTATGCCGGCAGCGTCAGCAGCGCAGTGCCCAGGCAGGCGAACTCGCCGATGTTGGCCATCCAGCCGAACGACGTGAGCGCGGCATTCTGCGCAATGATCAGGGCGCAGTAACCGATGATCGTGGTCAGCGACGCCAGCGCCACCGCACCGCCGGCATTCCTGATCACGCTGCCCACCGAACCAGGGCCATCCAGTCGGTAGCGCTGGTACACGTTGACCGCGTAGTCAACGCCGATACCTAGCGTGATCGGGATCACGACGAAGTTGAAGAAGTTGAGCTTGATGTCCAGCAACGCCATGGTCCCGCCCATCACGGCCACCGCGGCGATGAGCGACGCCATGACCGCCAACGAAGCTTTGAAGCTGCGGAAGCTGATCAGCAACAGCAGCAGCACGCCGAGGGCCGAACCTACGGCCGCCCGCGGCGCGTCCCGGGCCACGGCTTCCAGCATGTCGGCGAAAATGACCGACTCGCCGGAAGTGTAGATGGTTTCGCCCGAGGGCAGTTGGGTTTCCCGCACGGTACGGGCGAAGCGAACGAGGCGCCGGCCGTCCCACAGACCGGCCCCGGGCACCGGGTACACGTACAGGATGCGACCCTTGGTCCCGTCCAGTTCGGTGTAGTTGCGCGTCATGGGCTCGGGCAGGTCGTCCAGGGTGAGCGCCTTGAGGGCGCCGATCTCGCGGTACGCCTGGTCGACCTTGGCCTTCTGGGATGAATCCAGCGCGGCCAGGGCCGGGTCCGCCAACTGGTCGCGGATCTGGGCCAGCACAGCCAGTTTCTGCTCTTGGTCGCGCGGCAACAGGCCCACGGCCGTCTTGCACGTGTCGATGATGCGGTCCTCGGCGGGTTCGGCGTTCCGCTTGCGCATCACCTCGGCCTGGATGGCTTCCACCTGGTCGAGGCGTTCCGCCAGGATGACCACCGGCGACAGCGACTCACCGAAAATCGCGTTGACGCGGGTCTTCAGTTCCTCGGCTGGGGTCTTCTTGCGGCTCTTCTGCAGCAGTTTGGAGAAATCGTACTCGAACGAATCAGGGATGTACCGGACAATGCCCACCAGCGAGCCCGCCACCAGCGCTGTCGAGACTAACAGGATGGCCCGTGGCCATGTCTGCACCAGGCGAGCGGCCATGCCGACCAGGCTGCCGACGCGATCCGGCACCCCAGTGCCGTGCCGGCGCGCCCAGCCGCGCTCCAGTGCCCACCAGACCAGACCCACGGCAGCGGCGACCGCGGCGGCTGTGGCCGGGTCGAGCAATACCACCCAGTGGACGATCGCCCAAGTCACGCCGGCCGCAACCCACGGTCGCCGCGGACGCGTGCCGCCCCACCCTCGTCGGCGCAGGAATGCCCTCTCGTAAAGCACGACACACACGGGCAGGACGGTAAACGAGGCCAACCAGCAGAGGACCATGCCGAAGCCGCCGATGAACCCGAACTGGCTGAAGCCTTTGAACTCGGTCGCCATCAGGGTACCGAAGGACACGCAGGTAGCCAGCGAAGCCACGGCGGTGGACTTGATCGTGCTGGCGATGGAAACGCCCAACGCCTCGATCGACTCGATGCCCCGGCGTCGCTCCTCCTGGTACCGGGCCATGAACATGATGCCGTAGTTGATGCCGTTGCCGACGATAATGGAACCCAGGAATGCCGTCTGCGTGTTCAAGTAGCCGATGTGCAGATAGGCCAGGGCAAAAGCCCAGGTCGCCCCCATGGCTACGGCCACGCCCAGGCTGACGAACGCGCCCGCGGTCCGGTAGAAGGCGTAGACGGCGAGGAAGACGAGCATCACCGTGAACGCGGTGGTCGAGACAATGTCATCGATCAGCGATTGGTACTGGTCGATATTGGTCTGGTACTTGCCGGTCAGGCCGACCTTCATCGAGGGGTGGTACGTCGCCGGATTGAGCGCCGCGATCTCCCGGTTGACGGCCGCCACCAGTTTCCGGGAGAAGTCGATGCCGGCCGAGGTCCCGTGTGGCTTGACCAAGATGGCCAGCAGGCGCCCGTTTTCGCCGACGAAGTACCCATTCGTATACTTGTCGAACTTGGCCCATTTCTTGCGGTACTTGGCCTCCATGGCCGTCATGTCCCAGGCGTTGACCGTGTCCGGTGTCCCGGCGTCCAGTTCCAGGTCCACGGCCAGAGGTGACATCCGGTATTTCTCGTCCTCGATCCGCTCGGCCAGTTTGTCGCGCGCCTGCTCCAGGTCGGCCAGATCGGCATAGAGGTATTTGTTGCGCTCGTAGAACGCCTTCTGCTGATCGATTCGATACTCGATGTAGTGCACATAGTCGGGCGGCAGATGGGTCTTCAGCCGGGCCACCAGGTCGTCGGCAAAACGCTCCGAGGCCTTCAGGTCGTCGGATTCCACCGCCACGACCAGATTGCCCAGGCCGCCCACGTGCTGCACGAGCCGGCGCAGGTCTTTCACGCTGCGGTAGCTGTCGGGCAGGAGTTCCTCGAAGCTGCTGCGCAGTTCCAGACGGGCGGCGTAAACCAGGGCGACGGCGGTGACGGCAACGGCCGCCAGCAGCACCGGCACCGGGTAACGTTGCAGGAACCGGGCGTAGCGATGCAGAAGCGCGTTCATCGGGCGCAATACCCACCTTTCCGCGGCCTATGGTTCACGGGCCCCCGGCCGGCACGGCGCGGCCGACGCCGACCGGGATCGTCAAGAGAGTAACCGACGCCCGCAGTTCGGGCCAGCGCCCGGCCGGGGCCGCTGACAGGTGAAACCCCGGTCTGACCCGTGGGTGTCACCCTTGCCTCTCGCCCGAGGCACCCTGGTGGACTACATTAGTTCGTGGCGGTAAGGCGCCGGTCGCGCGGGGTTCGCGCGTCACCGCCGATACGGTCCCGGCCGGTCGCGCCTGGGCACTACCAGGGCACGGTGTGCGGGTTCGCCACTTGAGGCCTGAAATGATCACCGAGGACCTGTACGGCCGCTATCTGGCGGCCCTCCTGGTTGGCGACCAGCAGGCCTGCGCGGCGATCGTGACCGAGTTGCTGAACGGCTGCATCGACGTTAAGACGCTGTACACTAACCTTATGCAGCGCAGCATGTACGAGGTCGGGGCACTGTGGGAAGCCAACCGCATTTCGGTGGCTACCGAACACGTGGCGACCTCGGTCACCGAGGGCCTGCTGTCGCTCGTCTACCCGATCATCTTCGCCCGGCCCCACCTGAACCGCACCGCCGTCGTCAGCTGCGTGGCCAACGAGTTCCACGAGCTTGGCGGCCGCATGGTGGCGGACATCTTCGAGCTCAACGGCTGGCATGGGTACTTCCTGGGCGCCAACACCTCGCTTGCCGAGCTGCTCGCGATGATCGGCGACAGGCGGCCTCACCTGCTGGCTCTCTCGATGAGCACACAGGCGGGTATGCACGCCCTTATCGCCGCCATCGAGGCCGTCCGCCGCCAGTACTCCGAACTGCCGGTCCTGGTCGGTGGTCAAGCTTTCCGCTGGGGGGGCGGGGACATTGTCCAGGGGTACCCGGGTGTCCAGGTCGTGCTTTCGATCCATGAGCTCGAAACAATCATCCGTGCGCGCACGACGTATCCCGCCTCCTGAGACCCCATGCCCGAGCAATTCCGCGGTCAACCCCTCGACGCCCTGCTGCACAGCGGTGGCGCGGTGCTGTACCTCGAACTGGACGGGGCCGGTACCGTCCGCCGGGCCAGTCCGTTCACCGCCCAGCTACTCGGCCGCGATCCGACCGGGCTCGGCTTCCGCGATGTCATCGTCGACTTCAGCAACCGGATCGATCCGCCTGAGTTGGCTGCTCAGGGAGCGGGTCTGCACACGCTCAGCATCTCGACGTGGCAGGGCCTGCCACAGGATGTCCGCTGCTGTTTCGTCGACATCGGCGACGCGGTCGTCGTCGTCGGCACTATCGATGCCGACGCCCAGTCAAACCTGCAGAAGCAGTTGCTGGGTCTGAACCGGCAGTTGGCGAACCTGACCCGCGACCTGCAGAAGAGCAATGCTGAACTGGCGCAGCTCAACCAGCTCAAGACGCAGTTCCTGGGCATGGCCTCCCACGATCTGCGCAACCCGCTCAACGCGGTGCTCTCGCTGGCTGAGATCGTCCTCGAAGAGGCCGACACCACCCTGTCGGCCGACCACGCGCGGCTGCTCCAGCAGATCATTGAGTCGGGCCGCTACATGCAACGGATCCTCAGCGACTTCCTGGACGTTTCGGTGCTGGAGTCGGGAAGAGTGAAGCTGGACCGCCAAGCGGTCGAGATCGCGCGCCTGGCTGAGCGCGTGGTGGGGTCGACCGAGGCCGCCGCGCAGCGCAAGGGCATCGCCGTCGACCTGGTGCTGGCTGAACCTCTGCCCGCGATCGCCATTGACCCGGTTAAGGTGGAGCAGGCACTGACGAATCTGGTCACGAACGCCGTCGAACACTCGCACCCGGGGTCCCGGGTCACGGTCCGCGTCGCCGGCTCGGAAACCGAGGTGGTGCTCGAGGTGACGGACCGTGGCGTGGGCATTCCGGCCGAAGCCATTCCCGAGCTGTTCACGCCGTTTCCGCGCTATCGCTCGCCCAAGACCGGGGGCGAGAAGAGCACGGGCCTGGGGCTGTCGATTGCCCGCGGCATGGTGGAGGCCCACGGCGGGCGGATCGGGGTGCAGAGCCAGGCGGGCGCGGGTTCGGTTTTCACCGTTGTCCTGCCGCGGCCGGTTCCCTGAAGGAGGACGCCTTGGTGCCCTGGTTCGGTCTGCAGGAGGGGCAGGTGGAACGCCTGCGCCGCGAAGCCGAGGCGTTGTTGGCCCAGGTGGGCTGTCGCGTCCGCCACGCCGGGCTCCGGCAGCAGTGCCGGCGGCTGGGCGCGGTGGTTGACGAGGCGGCCCAACAGGTGCGCTTCCCAGCCGAGCTGCTGCGCCAGCTGCTGGCCCAGGCCCCGGGCCACTACGCCGTGGCGGGCATCAATGGCCAGGCGTGGGATGTCGGTGCCGGCGGCCCGCACCTGCTGTCCATCATCACGGACCCGTGGGTGTTGGATTATGCCTCCGGGAAGCTGCGGCGGCCGAGCCTGGCCGATGTCGAATGCCATACGGCCATCGCCCAGAGCCTGCCGCGCGTAGCCGGCATCAGCCTGATGGAATACCCGGTTACGGACGCCGACGGCCCGGTGTCGCTGCTGCTGGCCCAAGAGCGCCACCTGTGCGGCCATGACCGGCACATCTTCGTGTATGTCGCCTCCTGGGAGAGTTACCTGAGGTGGTTGCGCCTGCACGAGGCGTTGGCGCCGGCGGCGTCGGCGCCGCTGTATTCGGTGGCCGTGGCCGCGCTGTCGCCTTTGGAGGTTTCCAGTCTCAACGCGGAACTGCTCCTGAGTGCCTGCGCGCACGGATTCCCGGTAGTGCCGACCGTATGCCCCATGGCCGGCAGCACGTCCCCGTACACCCGCGCCGCCACGCTGCTCCAGGGCCACGCCGAAGTGCTGATGCTGGCGGCTTTGACGCAGGCAGTGCGGCCGGGGCATCCCTTTCTCTATGCCCTGGGACCCTCGGTCACCGACCACCGCGATGGGCATGACCAGTACTACACCCTGGACAAAGTGCTGTGGAAGGTCGCCGGCGTGCAGTTGGCCAAGAGCTATGGGCTGCCGGCGGCCGCCGAGTGCGGCGGCACCATGGCGCCGCGCTACGACATGCAGAGCGGGGCCGAGACCATGCTCTTCATGTTGGCGGCGCGCGCCTCCGGCGCCCAGGTTCTGGCAGGTCTGGGGTCCTGCTGCAATGCGGTGACCATCTCGGCGGAGATGATGCTGGTGCAGGCTGCCTGGTTGGACGCATCCGAGCATCTGGTGCGTGGCATTGACCTGGACGACGAACGCCTGGGACTGGCCAGTCTGGTGGCTGCGGGGCCGGGCGGTGCCTTCCTCACCGACGACCTCACCCTCCGATTTCTCCGCGGCGGCGAGTTCTTCTCGCATCCGCGTTTTGACTATGACGGCGAGCGCGGCCGGGGGCAGGCGTTGCTGGAACGCGCCCATGCCGAGGTACAGCGCCTCGCCAGCGAGGCGGTCAGTCCGGTGCCGCCGCCGACCCGCGAACGGATCGCTGCCTTCTACCGCGAGGAGAGGCGGCAGCTGGCGTGAACTGGGTCCGGCCTGGCCGGGCGTGCGGCGGCAGGACGCGCGGGCCAAGGGGCCGATGGCGTGTTCGGGTGTCAGTCAGGGAGTGTCAAGATGGGCGGGGTAAGCGAGCGCGGGGCGGCGGGCGCGACGGCGGCGGGTGCGGGCGGCGCTCCACCTGGCGGGGCGTCGGCGGATGACAGCACCGGCGCAGCGCGCAAGATTTTGGTGGTCGACGACTCGGCGATGATCCGCCGGTTAGTGGTGTCCGTGGTGCAGCAACTGGGGTATCGGGCGCTCGAGGCGCCTGACGGGGCCTCGGCGCTGGCCCTGGCGCGGCAGTTCCATCCGGACCTGGTCATCCTCGATGTCAAAATGCCGGATATGGACGGGCTGGAGGTGTTGCGCGCGATCCGGCGCGAAGCGGGTTTGACAAAGACCCCGGTGCTGATGTTGTCGACTGAATCCGACCGCGATGCCATCACGCGCGCCCTCAGTTGCCGCGCCAGCGAATACCTGGTCAAGCCAGTCGGGGTCACCGAACTCAAACGGCGCATCGCGCGCCTGCTGCCCGGCGATGATGCCAGTGATATTACCACCGTGGCGACCCCGGCCCGGCGCACGGCCACGCCGCCGGCACCGGCGCCGACGGCCGGGCCGCTGCGCCCCGCCAACCAGGGCGAGGCGGGGCGCTCCTGACCCTGCGGGCCAGGTCCTGAGCGGCTTGGGTCAGGAGCGCCGGCGCCAGGGCTCAGAAGGGGTGGAACACACCCTCGTCCATGGCGGCCTCACCTGGCGCTGGCGGTGGCATGGGCGGGGGCGCAGCCGCCGACTCGGGCGACGGACGCGCGGCACGCGGCGAGGCCGCCGGCTCGCCAGCCGCCGCCCCGGTCGAAGCCCCGGGGCGACGAGCCGTCGCGCGGGACCCGTCGTCGGGCGAGCGTCGGCTGCGGGTTAGGCGGTAGGTGGCAAGCAGGTCCCGCAATTCATCGGCCTGAGCGTTCAGTTCCGCCGCCGCCGAAGCCGAGCCCTCGGCGTTGGCGGCGTTCTGCTGGGTTACTTTGTCGAGTTGGGTCACCGCGCTGTTAACCTGCCCGATGCCCGTGGCCTGCTCCTTGCTGGCGGCGGCAATCTCGGCCACCAGGGCGTTGACGTGGTTGGCCCCCTGGGTGATTTCGCGCAGGATCGCCGCCACGTCCTCGCTCACCTCCACCCCTTGCTCGGCGTTGTGGACGGCTTCGGCGATCATGTCGGCCGTGGACTTGGCCGCCTGAGCGCTGCGCTGGGCCAGGTTGCGCACCTCCTCGGCGACCACGGCGAAGCCCTTGCCGGCCTCCCCGGCCCGCGCGGCTTCCACGGCTGCGTTAAGGGCCAGCAGGTTGGTCTGGAAGGCGATCTCGTCGATGGTCTTGACGATTTTCGCCGTCTGGTCCGAGGAAGTCTTGATCCGGTCGATGGCCGTGCTCATGCGCGCCATGGCCGTGATGCCTTTCTCGGCAGAGTCACGGGCGCGCTGCGCCAGGCTCTTGGCCTGGTCTGAGTTGTCCGAGTTCTGCTGCGTCATCGAGGCCATCTGCTCCAGGGAGCTACTGATCTCCTCCAGGCTGCTGGCCTGCTCGGAGGCGCCCTCAGCAAGGGTATGGCTGCTGCCGGCGATGCTGCTGCCGGCCGACGACACCTGCTCAGACGCCAACCCGACCTGCGTCAACCCGCCGTCCAGGTTGGCCACGGCCGTGTTCAATGACTCCTTGATCTTGGCCAGGTCGCCGTTATAGGTGCCCTGGACGCGGGCCGTCAGGTCCTTGGCGGCAACCTGGGCGAGGACGGCCGCCGCCTCATTGATGGGCTCGAGCACGGCGTCGAGAGTGTCGTTGACGCCCTCCACGATGCGGCGGAAGTCGCCCTGGTGCCCACGGGTGTCGGCCCGCGTCGCCAGTTGTCCGGCGGCCGCGGCTCGGACCAGCATGCCGGCGTCGGCCACCAGGGCGTTCACCGCCCCGATACACGTGTTCAGGTTGTCCTTGATGGCGTTGAAGTCGCCGCTGTACGAGTCGGCGATCTTGGGCGGAATGTCGCCGCGGCTGATCCTGTCGACATAGGCTGCGGCGACGTTCAGGGGGCCGATGACCGCGTCGAGCGTGTCGTTGACGCCCTGGACGATCGTGCGGAATTCGCCTTGGTGGCGCGTCGCGTCGGCCCGGGCGGCCAGCTGGCCGGCCACGGCTGCCGCGGACAGGGAATGGGCATCGGCAACGAGCAGATTCACTGCCTCAATACAGGTGTTGAGGTTGGTCTTGATGGCGTTGAAGTCGCCCTGGTAGTCATCGGTGATCTTGGGCGGGATGTCGCCCTTGCTGATGCGATCGACATAGCCGGCGGCGACGTTCAGCGGGATGATAACCGCATCCAGGGTCGCGTTGACGCCTTCGACAATTCGGCGGAAGTCGCCCTGGTGCCGGCTGGTGTCGGCGCGGGTACTCAGGTGGCCGGCCACGGCGGCTGCCGACAGCGCCTGGGCGTCGGCCACCAGTGCATTGACCGCCTCGATGCAGGTATTGAGGTTGTCCTTGATGGCGTTGAAGTCGCCACTGTACCGTTCGGTGATGGGCGGCGGGATGTCGCCCTTGCTGATCCGGTCGACGTACCGCGCCGCCACATGGAGCGGCCCGATGACCGCGTCCAGGGTGTCGTTGACCCCCTGCACGATCTTGCGGAAATCGCCCTGATGCCGGTTGGCGTCGGCCCGCGTTTCCAACTGGCCGGCCACTGCCGCGTCAGCCAGTCGGCGGGCATCCGAAACCAGGGCTTTCACGGCCTCGATACAGGTGTTGAGGTTATTCCGCAGGGTGTTGAAGTCGCCGGCGTACGTATCCGTGATGGGGGCCGGGATGTCGCCCCGGCTGATGCAGTCAACGTAACGGGCCGCGACGTTCAGGGGGCCGATCACCGCGTCCAGCGTGCCATTGACGCCCTGAACGATGGTGCGGAAGTCGCCCTGGTGACGGGAGGCGTCGGCCCGGGTGGCCAGTCGGCCGTCCACGGCTGCCGCAGACAGCATCCCGGCGTCGGCGATCAGCGCGTTGATGGCGTCGATGCAGGTATTGAGGTTGTCCTTGATGGCATTGAAATCGCCGTTGTACTTGGCGGTGATAGGGGGTGGTATGTCGCCCTTGCTGATCCGGTCGACATACCCGGCAGCTACGCTCAGCGGCCCGATGACGGCGTCGAGCGTGTCGTTGACGCCCTGGACGATCCTGGCGAAGTCACCCTGGTGCCTGGCGGCGTCGGCGCGGGTGCCCAGCCGTCCTTCCACGGCGGCCCGGGCCAGCGTGGCCGTGTCGGCCACCAGGTTGGCCACCGCGTCGATGCAGGTGTTCAGGTTGTCCCGGATGGCCTGGAAGTCGCCGTTGTACGTGTCGGCGATGCGCGGTGGGATATCACCGCGGCTGATGCGGTCGACGTAGCCGGCAGCAATGTTCAGCGGGCCGATGACGGCGTCCAGCGTGTCGTTGACCCCCTGCACGATGCGCCGGAAGTCGCCCTGGTGGCGCGAGACGTCCGCGCGCGTGGCCAGCTGCCCGGCGACGGCCGCCTGCGCCAACATGGCCGCGTCAGTCACCAGCGCGTTCACGGCGGCAATGCACTGGTTCAGGTTGGTCTTGAGGGCTCCGAAGTCGCCCTGGTAGTCGTCGGTGATGGCCGGCGGGATGTCGCCCTTACTGATGCGGTCCACACAGCCGGCGGCCACGTTGAGCGGCCCCACCACCGCGTCCAGGGTGTCGTTCACCCCCTGGACGATCTTGGCGAAATCGCCCTGATGGCGCGACGCGTCGGCGCGGGTGGCCAGGTGGCCCGCAACCGCGGCGCGTGCCAGCGTGTGGGCGTCCGCGACCAAGGCGTTCACCGCATCGATACACGTATTGAGGTTGTTCCTGAGGGCGTCAAAATCGCCGCTGTAGGTCTGGGTAATGTGGGGTGGAATGTCTCCCTTGCTGATACGGTCGACATAGCCGGCGGCCACGTGCAGCGGGCCGATCACCGCATCCAGGGTGTCGTTGATGCCCTGCACGATTTTGGCGAAGTCGCCCTGGTGGCGCGAGACATCGGCACGCTCGGTCAGCTGACCAGCGACGGCGGCCGTTGACAGGCGGCGGGTGTCCGTTACCAGCCCATTCACCGCGTCGATGCACTGATTGAGGTTGTTCTTGATCTCGTTGAAATCCCCGTAGTACGTTGCCGTGATCTTGGGCGGAATGTGGCCCCGGCTGATGTTCTCGACATATTCCGCCGCTACCCCCAACGGACCGATGACCGCATCCAGGGTGTCGTTGACGCCCTGCACGATGGCGCGGAAGTCACCCTGGTGCCGATCCGCCTGGGCCCGGGTGGCCAGCTGGCCCTGCACGGCGGCCGCCGACAGCATGGCGGCGTCGTTGACCAGCAGGTGGACCGCCTCGATGCACTGGTTGAGGTTGTTCTTGATCTCGTTGAAGTCGCCCAGATAGGTGTCGGTGATCTTGGGCGGGATGTCCCCCTTGCTGATGCGATCGACGTATTCGGCGGCGACGTTGAGGGGACCGATCACCGCGTCCAGAGTGTCGTTCATTCCCTGCACGATACGGCGGAACTCGCCCTGGTGCCGTTCGCTGCGGGCCCGCGTCGCCAGGCGCCCCGTGACCGCGGCCTGGCAAAGGATGCCCACGTCCGCCACCATGGCTTCGATGGCGTCGATGCACTGGTTCAGGTTGTCGCCGAGGGCGCGGAAGTCGCCGTTGTACGCCTGCGTGATCCGGGGTGGGATATCACCCTTGCTGATCTGGTCAACACATTCCGCGGCCACGCGCAGGGGGGTGACGACGGCATCCAGCGTGGCGTTCACGCCCTCGACGATGCGACGGTATTCGCCGCGCAGGTCCTCGGTGCGGCCGCGCACGGACAGATCGCCGGCCTGTGCCGCTGCCGTCAGGCGGTCCATCTCGCTGGCGAGGCCGCCGAGCGTGGTCCGCAACTGCAGCATGCTCTGGTGCAGGCGGTCGTCGGCGCCTCTGGGCTCGACCTTGGCCTGCAGGTCACCCCGTCCCAGCGCGTCAGCCGCGGCTGCGGCGTCGCGCAGGTAGGCCACCATGGTGCGGAAGGAGTCGGCGAGTTGGCCGATCTCGTCGTTGCCATGGTGGGTGATGCTCTGCTGCACATCCCCCACGGCAATCTGGGCGGCCGCTCCCGCCATCTCGCGGATCGGGCGGATCACCCCCCGGATGATCAGCAGCAGCACGGCGAAGGTGGCGACGGCCGCTAGCGCACTGGTGGCGATGGAGCGCACCAGGCTCTGCCGCAGGTGGTCCAGATCCTCGTCGGCCCAGCGCTCGACCCCCAGGTACCCAAGGGGTTCACCGGCCTTCACCTCATCGTGGCACTGGAGGCAGCCCGTTTCGGCCAGGATGGGCGAGAGCCCTTGCATGAAACCACGGCCGGCCGCGGTCTCGCGGATCCGGTACAGGCCCCCCGGTGACTGGCGCAGCAGGGCCAGGCTGGCGGCATCGGCTTCGGGCGGGACGTCCCCGCCCGCGGCGCGCAACCGTTTGCCCTGGGTGCTGAGGATGTACACCGACTTCATGCGCTCGATGCCCGCCGCTCGGTTGAGGCTGGTTTCCAGTTCCTCCTGGTCTGATTTCATCATGGCGTTGTTGAGCGCCGCGTCCAGCACCGCGTTCACGTTGTGCGCCTCGTCGCCCAACTGGCGTTCCAGGGTGGCGCGCTTGTCGCGCCACTCCGCATATGTCGCCAGCCCCAGGACCCCCACAAGCACCACGGCCACCGCAGTGATCACCTTGACGTACAGGCTTACGCGGGTCGTGTTCCGCGTCGTCATGCCCGGACCTCCTGTGTTCTCTTGGGTGCACCCCTCCTCAGCCGGGACGCCCGCCGCTGTGGTGGCATGCGTCGGGCTGTCATGCCGGGAGCGCCACGGCCAGCCCGCGTCCGGCCCAGTCGGTTCAGCCACCGGCCCGGGGGTGATATCCAGAAGGGAAATATAAGGGCCAAACTGTGCACTTCGTCGATGCGTACCGCAGCCTGGCTGCCTCGCGTCGCCCGCTCCACCCCGGCGGCGCCGGCCGACAGGTCCCGGGCGCGGACCGGCGCCCTGGACCCGCCATGCCGCCCATCGCCGCCGGTGGTCGACGTGGGCCAACGATGGGTTGTCAAGGCGGCCGTGCGTGCGGTCCTTAACCCCGGCGTTTCGCCCATGACCGCCCCTGACTGAATCGGTGCTCCGGCAGCGCGCCCACCCAACGGCGCCTGTCCGGTGTCGGCTACGACAAGGAGGACCCGTGTCGACGCAAACGACTCACCTGTGGTTCACCGAACCGGCTGACAGCTTCGTGGCCTCATGTCCCCTCGGCAATGGCGCTCTTGGCGCGATGGTGTTTGGCGGCACCGGGCGCGAACGCATTGTGCTCAACGAGAGCACCATGTGGTCCGGCGGGGTGCAGACCGCCGACCGGCCGGATGCCGCCCGGGTCCTGGCCGACATCCGGCTGCTGCTGTTGGCGGGTCAGAACCCGGAAGCCGAGGACCTGGTCAACCGGGCCTTCGTGTGCCAGGGAGCGGGTTCCGGCAGCGGTCGCGGCAAGGACCTGCCGTTCGGCTGCTATCAAACCCTGGGTGAGTTGACGCTGCACATGCCCGAGGGTGGGCCCGCCTGGGACTACCGCCGCCAGTTGGACCTGGAAGAGGCCGTGGCTCGGGTGGAGTACACCGTCGACGGCATCAGGCAGGTCCGCGAAGCCTTCGTCAGTGCGCCGGACCAGGTGCTGGTAGTACGGCTGGAGAGCGATGCCGCAGAGGGGGTTACCGTGACCTGCCGCCTGGGGCGGAGCGAGCGCGCCACGGTTGCAGCCGACGGCGATGATGTGGTCCTGCACGGCGCCCTCGCGGACGGCGTCGGCGGCGAGGGGATCCGCTTCGCGGCCCGCCTGCACGTGGTGGCCGCCGATGGGCGCATCAGCGCCAGTGCCGATGGCGCCACGGTCACGGCAGCGCGCAGCGTGGTGCTGCTCCTGGCCGCGGCCACCAGCTATGGCGGCTCGGATCCGGCGGCGGTGGCCCGCGCACGCGTGGTCGCCGCGGCTGGGCGCGACTATGCCTCGCTGCGCCGTCGTCACGCCATGGACCATCGGCGCTACTACGACCGTCTGGCGCTGTCGCTTCCCGCCACCGTCAACTCGGCCCAGTCGACCCCCGACCGCCTGGCCGGTTTCGCCGCCGGGGCCAGCGACCCGGCGCTGGCGGCGCTGTATTTCAACTTCGGCCGTTACCTGCTGGTTTCCAGTTCGCGGCCTGACAGCCCGTTGCCGGCCAATCTCCAGGGCATCTGGGCCGAGGAAACGCAGACGCCGTGGAACGGTGACTTCCACCTGGACATCAACGTGCAGATGAATTACTGGCCGGCTGGCCCGACCGGATTGATCGACTGCCAACTGCCGTTGGTGCGGTTGATTGAGGGTTTGGTGGCGCCCGGGCGCCGCACGGCTCAGGCGTATTACGGGGCGCGGGGTTGGGTGGCTCACGTGATCACCAACCCATGGGGATTCACGGCTCCCGGCGAACACGCCGGCTGGGGTTCCACCTGCTCCGGATCGGCGTGGCTGTGCGCGCACCTGTGGGAGCATTACCGCTATACGCAGGACCTGGGTTTCCTCGCGCGGATCTATCCCGTCCTGAGGGAGTCAGCCGAGTTTTACCTTGACATGCTGGTCACCGAACCGCTTCACGGGTGGTTGGTCACCGCGCCGTCGAACTCGCCCGAAAACCGATTCCGGCTGGCCGACGGCCGGGAGGCCCACACCTGCATGGGGCCCACGGTCGACATGCAGCTCCTCCGTGAGCTCTTTGCCAACACCCGACATGCCGCCTGCCTGTTGGGGCGCGACCCGGAACTGCAGGAAGAGTTGGCCGGGGCCCGCAGCCGATTGGCGCCGCTCCAGGTGGGTGCCGCAGGCCGCCTGCAGGAGTGGCTCGAGGACTACGCCGAGCCCGAACCGCATCATCGGCACACCTCGCACTTGTACGGTCTGTTCCCGGGGGCCGAGATCACTGCCGCCACCCCGGCGGCCTTCGCCGCGGCCCGCGCCAGTCTGGACGCGCGCGGTGACGAGAGTACCGGCTGGTCGCTGGCCTGGAAGGTGGCGCTGTGGGCGCGCCTGGGCGATGGCCGGCGGGCCCACCACCTGCTCAAGCAGTTGCTGCGCCCCCAGCAGGCGATGGGTTTCGACTACCAGGGCGGCGGGGGGACATACCCCAACCTGTTCTGCGCCCATCCGCCGTTCCAGATCGACGGCAACCTCGGCGGTTGTGCGGCCATCGCCGAGATGCTGCTCCAGAGTCACGAGCCCGCGGCGGAAGTGCGCGGCGCGAACGGCGCCGACGCCCCGCTGCTGCGCCTGCTGCCGGCCCTGCCGCCCGACTGGCCAGACGGCAACGTCCGTGGCCTGTTGGCGCGGGGTGGCATTGCGGTGGACTTGGCCTGGGGCCATGGCCGCCTCCAGGAGGTCCGTCTCTGCAGCCCCCGCGGGGCCACTTGCGGGGTGGTCCATGGCCCCTATCGGGTGCCAGTGGAGTTGGCAGCCGATGCGCCCGTGCACCTGGGGCCGGAACTGAAGCTGCAGTACACCGGCAGCCTCTGAGCGACGGCTCGAGCCGGGCGGGGAGGTGGACGTAGTCAGCGCAGGGCGTACCTTCTGCGGCGTCCGGGAGGCCCGCTCGCGCGGCCGTTGCCGCTGCGGCGGCGCCGGGGCGCCAGCCGAACACACCGGTATCCGTCATAAGGAGCAGGGAATGACTGCGTCTGAGGGCAGTGCCGGGCCGCCGCTGTACCGCGACGGCAGGGCGCCGTTAGCCTCCCGGGTGGCTGACCTGATGGGCCGCATGACGCTTGAGGAGAAGGTGGCCCAGCTCCGGCAACAAACCTTGCGCGAGCTCGAACTGCGCGATGGAGAGGTCACCGCAGCGTCGCTGGATCGGGTATTCGGCGGCCAGGGGACGGGTACCATCGAGAGTCCGCTGGGAGCGCCCGTTGCCGAGGTGGCGGCCACCATCAAGGGGGCCCAGGAGTACCTGCGTCGGCACACACGCCTGGGCATCCCGGCACTGCCGATCCAGGAGTGCTTGCACGGGTGCCTGGCGTACGGGGCGACCATTTTCCCGCAGGCCATCGCCCAGGGAGCCACCTGGAATCCCGAGCTGATCACTGCCATGGGCGCGGCCATCGCGCGCGAGGCCAGCGCCATGGGCGTGGCTCAGGCCCTGTCACCCCTCTTCGACCTGGCGCGCGACCCGCGCTATGGCCGTATCGAGGAGTGCTACGGTGAGTGCCCTTACCTGGTGTCGCGCATCGGCTTGGCGTTCGTGGCCGGCCTCCAGGGGGGCACGGTAGCGCCGCAGCTGGCCAGCGATCGCATTCTGGCCACGGCCAAACACTTTGCCGGGTACAGTGTGCCCGCTGGTGGTATCAATCTGGGTCCGGCTTCGCTCGGCGAGCGGGAGATGCGGGCGCTGCACCTGGTCCCATTTGCCGCCGCCGTGCGCACCGGTGGAGTACTCGCGGTCATGCCGTCGTACAACGAAGTGGACGGTGTGCCGGCGCACGCCAACCACTGGCTGCTGACGACCGTGCTGCGGCGGGAGTGGGGGTTCTCCGGCTATACCTTCGCTGACTACGGCGGCGTGCAGATGCTGGCTGACTTCCATCGGGTGGCCGCCGACGCGCAGGCCGCCGGCGCGCTGGCGCTGGCTGCCGGCCTGGATCTGGAGGCACCGGCTGCCTGGGGGTACCTGGAACTGGCCCGGATGGTCGAGACCGGGGTCGTGCCCCTGGCCCAGGTTGACGCGGCCGTGGAGCGCGTGCTGCGGGTTAAGTTCCTCGCCGGGCTGTTCGACGGCGAACGCGGCGTCCCCCCGTCCGCTCTGCCGGCGCAGGTCCACACCCCTGAGCACGTGGCGCTGGCGCGGCGCGTTGCCGAGGAGTCAATCATCCTCCTGCGCAACGAAGGCGGCCTCCTGCCGTTGCACGCTGACCAACTCCATTCGCTGGCCCTGATCGGGCCCAATGCCGACCAGGTCCAATTCGGCGACTACGCGCCCAGCAAGAGCAACGCCGATGGCGTCAGCCTGCGGTCGGCGCTGCGGCGTCTGCTCGGTGACGGATTCCGCATCGACTACGCCAAAGGGTGTGACCTGGTCGGCCGGTCCACGGCGGGGTTTGCCGCCGCCGTGGCAGCGGCCGAACGCTGCGATGTCGCGGTGGTGGTCCTGGGCGACACCAGCATGATCTTGAGTGGCGTGGGCTGGGAAGATCCGGCGCTGCCGGCGCAAGGGACCGTGGGCGAGGGTTTTGACGTGACCGATCCTGTGCTGCCCGGGGTCCAGCTTGAGCTTCTGCAGGCCATCCAAGCCACAGGGCGGCCGTTGGTGGCGGTGTTCGTCCACGGTCGACCCTACAGCGTGCCGTGGGTCAAAACCCATGTGCCTGCCCTGGTCAGCGCCTTCTACCCGGGTGAACAGCAGGGCACGGCCCTGGCCGACGTGCTTTTCGGCCGCGTCAATCCCAGTGGGCGCCTGCCCGTAAGCGTGGCGCAGAGCGCGGGGCACATCCCCACCGTGTATGACCACAAACCGAGCGGTCGTGGCTATTACCATCAACCGGGGACCCTGGAACAACCCGGCCGCGACTACGTGTTCTCGTCTCCCGCGCCCCTGTGGCCTTTCGGGTTCGGACTCAGTTACACGCGTTTCGCCTACGCTGATCTGGTGATTGAGAACCCGGTCGTCAAGGCCGGGGACCGCGTCCGGGTGCGGTTCTCGTTGACCAACTGCGGTCAGCGTGCGGGCAAGGAAACGCCGCAGGTCTACTGCCGCGACGAGGTCAGCTCCACCACCACGCCGTCGCTGCGCCTGGTTGCGTTCGACAAAGTCGACCTGCAACCGCAGGAGACGCGGGTCGTCGCCCTGGAGGTCGATACACAGTCTCTGGCGCTGTGGGACGCGGCCATGCAGTGCGTGGTTGAGCCCGGCGCTTTCGGCCTGTGGGTTGGTGCCTCGGCCGAAGACCTCCGCCTGGCCGGTTCTTTTTCGGTGCTGTGAGTTTGACACCCATGGAGGACGGATTGGCGCACCTTGACCGACTCGAGGCCATCAGCGTTCACATTCTGCGCGAGGCCTACCGGGAGTTCAAGAGCCTGGTCATGCTGTGGTCCATCGGCAAGGACAGCACCGTGCTGCTGTGGCTGGCCCGCAAGGCCTTCTTCGGGCACGTGCCCCTGCCCCTGATGCACATTGACACCTCGTTCAAGATACCCGAGATGATCGTCTTCCGCGATCGCCTGGTGCGGCAGTGGCGCCTGGACATGATCGTCGGCCGGAACACCGCTGCCCTGGCCGCGCGGCGGACGTTTCCGGACGGCGCCCTGACCCGGCTCGAGTGCTGCCGCGAACTGAAAACCGAGGCCCTGCGGCGCACGCTCTCGGGGGAGTGGCCCCGCTGGCGGTTTGACCACGCCCGCGGCGACTACGTCCAGGAGGCCAACCCGGAGGCCTATACGGGGGTCGTGGTGGGCGTGCGGGCGGACGAGGAAGGCAGTCGCTCCAAGGAGCGCTATTTCTCGCCCCGCGATCGCCATAGCGACTGGGATGTGGCCGAACAGCCACCAGAGCTGTGGCACCAGTACAAGACTGACTTCGCCCCCGGAACCCACGTGCGCATCCATCCTTTGCTGGACTGGACCGAGGTGGACATCTGGGAGTACATCGCCCGCGAGGAGATCCCGGTGACCGACCTGTACTTCGATCAGGGCGCCGGGCGCCGTTACCGCTCGCTAGGATGCTATCCGTGCACGCGGCCGGTGGAATCCGGCGCGCGCACGGTGCGCGACATTATCGGTGAGTTGCAGACCGGGCAATTCGCCGACGTGGCCGAAAGGGCGGGCAGGGAACAGGACCAGGAAGACGGCGGCGGCTTGGAGACTCTGCGCCGGGCGGGGTACATGTGAGCCGCGACGGACTGCAGGGGGTGGTACCCACAGCCATGCCACAGCAGCACATGAGTCTGGTGATCCTGGGGCATGTGGACCACGGCAAGAGCACCGTGATTGGTCGCCTGCTGGCAGAGACCAATGCCCTGCCCCAAGGCAAGCTGGAGCAGGTCAGGGCGCTGTGCCGGCGCACGGCCAAACCGTTCGAATATGCCTTTCTGCTCGATGCGCTGAAGGATGAGCGCGACCAGGGCATCACCATCGATGCGGCGCGCTGCTTCTTCCGCACGGCCGCGCGGCGCTACCTGGTGTTCGACGCACCGGGGCACGTGGAATTCCTGCGTAATATGATCACCGGGGCCGCCAAGGCCGAGGCGGCTTTCTTGGTGATCGACGCGCAGGAGGGCGTGCGGGAGAACTCGCGACGCCACGGGTACATCGCCTCAATGCTCGGCCTTGAGCAGATCTCGGTGCTGATCAACAAGATGGACCTGGTCGGCTACCGCCAGGACGTGTTCGCGGCCGTGCGCGACCAATACGCCGAGTTCCTGCGCCACCTGACGGTGAACCCGGTCAGTTTCATCCCGGTCAGCGCTAGCGAGGGCGACAACATGGTAGCGTTGTCGGCGCGGATGCCCTGGTACCAGGGGGCCACGGTGCTGCAACAACTGGACGCTTTCGCCCCCGAACACCCGGCGGCCGACGGGCCCTTCCGCCTGCCCGTGCAGGACATCTACAAGTTCACCGAAGCGGGTGACCAGCGGCGCATCTTCGCCGGTACGGTGCTCACCGGGCGCGCGCGCGTGGGCGACGAGGTGGTCTTCCTGCCCAGCGCCAAACGGTCGCGCATTGCCAGTCTGGAGGCTTTCCACGCGCCTGAACGTGATGGCGTCCATGCCGGGCAGGCCGTGGGCCTGACGCTGGCCCATGAACTGTACATCAAACCCGGCGAGATGATGACGCGGGCGGCCGAACCCGCGCCGGCGGTCGGCATGCGGTTCCGGGCCAATGTTTTCTGGATGGGGCGCGCGCCGATGATCCGCGACCGTCGGTACAAGCTCAAGATCGGTACAGCCCGGGTGCCGGTGCAGTTGGTCAGCGTGCTTCACGTGCTGGACCGCACCGACCTGACCAGCGCCGCGGCCCGGTCGCAGATCGACCGGCACGACCTGGCTGAGTGCGTGCTCGAAACCCTGCGCCCCATCGCCTTCGACCCCGTGGCCAGGGTGCGCGAGACGGGCCGTTTCGTCATCGTCGATGGGTACGATATCGCCGCTGCCGGCGTGGTTCTGGAGAAGGCTGCCGATGGGGTGACCGCCCTGGGCGAGCAGGTGCGCAAGCGCGAGTTCGGTTGGGTTCCCAGTGCCATTACGCCCGATGAGCGCGCCCAGGCCTACGGCCACCGGGCCCGTTTTGTCGTCCTTACCGGCGACGATGCCGAACAGCTTGACCTCCTGGCTGGCGCCCTCGAGAGACGCCTTTTCGGGCAGGGACACAAGGCCTATTGCCTGCGGTTGGCCAATGTTGTCCGCGGACTCGATTACGACCTGATTACCGAGGGCGATGCGCACGACGAGCATATTCGTCGACTGGGCGAGTTGGCCCGCATCCTGATCGACGCCGGCCAGATTGTCGTGGCGGCCATCGCCGGAGCCGATGCCGGCGACCATGGTCTGCTGGCAACGCTCAGCCACCCGCTCGAGGTCCTCTTTGTGCATGTGGGCAGCCCATCGCCGGCTGCCGCGCCCGGGTTGGTCGTGGTGCCCGTGTCGATGGGTACTGACGCCTGGCTGGACCGGGTGGGCGCCCTCCTCGGCTGAAACGAGATCACCGTGGCGGGGGGTGCGGCTGGGTGGCGGCGTAGTTGAGTTGGTGCAGGCGTTGGTAAATGCCGCCCTGGCGGAGCAGTTCCTCGTGTCGACCTCGCTCGCGGACCTCGCCGCGGTGCAGAACCAAGATCTGATCGGCCCGTCGAATAGTCGACAGACGATGGGCGACGACGATCGACGTCCGGCCGCTGAGCAGTGAGGCAATCGCATCCTGCACCAGTTGCTCGGTCTCGGTGTCGATGCTCGACGTAGCTTCGTCGAGCACCAGGATGCGCGGGTCACAGGCCAGCGCGCGAGCAAAAGACAGCAGTTGCCGCTCGCCCGCCGACAGGGTGGCGCCGCGCTCGCCTACGGGATGGGCCAAGCCGCCGGGGAGCCGGGCGATGAAACGGTCGGCCCGAACGTGCCGCGCGGCTTCGGCCATCTGCAGCGCCGAGATCGCCGGATTCCCCAGGCTGATGTTGCCGGCAATATCTCCCGAGAACAGGAACACGTCCTGCTGCACCACGCCGATGTTGCGCCGGAGTTCGTCGGTGTTCCAGTCCCGCAGATCGCGGCCGTCCACGCGGATGGCGCCGCGCTCGATTTCGTACAGCCGGCACAGCAGACTGACCAGCGTGCTCTTGCCCGAGCCGGTGGCGCCCACCAACGCGAGGCTGTGGCCCGGTTCGAGGCGGAAGGAAACATCTCGCAAGACCCAGTCGTCCGTGGTGCCGTAACGGAACCAGACGCGGTCAAACTCGATCAGGCCGTCGGCCCGACGGGGCGGCTGCTGCAGCCGGCCGCCGGCGGCTTCCGGTGGCACGTCCAGAAGCTGGAAGATGCGTTCCGACGAGGCCATGGCGCCCAGGACGAGGGTGTAGCGGTCGTTCAGGTCCATGATCGGGCGGAAGAAACGGCGCACGTACTGTAGGAAAGCCATGAGCACGCCCAGTTCCAGCCGCTGCTGCCAGACCGCCTGCGCCCCGAAGTACAGCACCAGGGCCGTGCCCGCTGCGACGACGAACTCGGTCAGCGGGAAGAAGACCGCGTAGCAGTGGATTTCGCGGTCCTCCGCCTGTCGGTACGCCACGTGCTCACGTCGGAAGTCGGCCTGGTTGCGCTGCTGACGACCGAATAGCTGGACTACCTCAATGCCGGCGATGTTCTCCTGGAGATACGAGTTCAACCGGGCCAGGCGCAGGCGCAGTTGCCGGTATGCCTGCATCGCCAGGCCCTGGAGGTACCAGGTGGCTGCCACCAGTACCGGGACTACGGCTGCTGCCACCAGGGTGAGTCGCAGGTCCATGTCGACCATGAAGGCAATGATGGCCAGGAGCGCGAAGCAGTCGGCGAAGATGGACACGGCGCCATCGGTGAAGAACTCGCTGAGCGCCTCCACGTCATTGGTGGTGCGCGTCATGATCCGACCGATGGGGGTGCGGTCGAAGTAACCCATGGGCAGGCGCTGGAGATGGGCGAAAACCTCGCGCCGCAGGTCACGCATGGCATACTGGGCGGTCAGTTCGGTCACCAGGGTCTGCGCGGCTTCGGCGAGGTACTGCACGGCCACGCAGACGAGGAACAGCAGCAGCACGCTGCGCAGGCCGTGCAGGTCGCTACGGAGGATGTACCGGTCGACCGCGATTTGGGTCAGGCGCGGTCCCGCCTGCCCGGCAACAGCTCCCGTGAAGATTAGGCAGAAGGCCAGTACCAGGCGTTTTTTGTACGGGCTCAGGTAACGCAGTAGCCGGACCAACAGCGGCAGCGCGAAGGGGCGCTCCTGGGCTTCCTCCTCGGCAAGCAGTGCCATGCCTCAGCCCCCCCACCGGGCGGGCGGCAGCCCGGGTGTCCAGGCGAGGCGGGCCGCGGCGGCGACGCGCGCCGATCCGGGCGCACGCAGGCAGTTCACAGCTGCTCCAGTTCGGCTGCTAGCTGCTGCCGGCGCCAGGTGTCGGCGTAACGGCCGCCCAGGGCCATCAACTCGGCGTGGCTTCCCTGCTCGACGATGCGGCCATGCTCCAGGACGATGATCACGTCGGCGTGCTGCAGCGTCGACAGCCGGTGGGCAACCAGCACCACGGTGCACTGGCCCGACTGCCGCCGCAGGTGACCCAGGATGGCCGCCTCGGTGCGCGTGTCGACCGCGGACAGCGCGTCGTCAAGGACCAGGATGCGGGG
Source organism: uncultured Gemmatimonadota bacterium (assembly GCA_903893785.1). Classification (GTDB taxonomy): domain Bacteria; phylum Latescibacterota; class UBA2968; order UBA8231; family UBA8231; genus CAITNQ01. The sequence continues at coordinate 29,010 of CAITNQ010000473.1, read as the reverse complement.
TTCCACCAATAGCGCCCGCGCCAGTGTGGCGCGCTGTTTCTGGCCGCCCGACAGCGTCACTCCGCGCTCGCCGACCATTGTGTCCAGTCCATCGGGCAAGCCGTCGATATCCGGCCCCAGTCCGGCCGCCTCGGCGGCGGCGGCCACACGGTCGCGGCCGGTGTCCGGGGCGCCGTAGGCCACATTCTCGGCCACCGTGGCCGAGAACAGAAACGGCAGCTGCGACACGTACCCGATGGATTGCCGGAGATGGGCCAGGGGCCATTCGCTGACGGCTTTACCGTCGATGGCCACCTGGCCCGGCTCGGTTTCGATCAAGCGCGGGATCAGGCGGACCAGCGTCGTCTTGCCCGACCCGACGGGGCCCACAATGCCCAGAGTCTGTCCGGGAGCTACTTCCAGGTTGATGTCGTCGAGGATCACCTGCTCGCCGTACCGGAACGTCGTACCGCGGAAGTGTATCTGCCCTCGGATGGGCGGCGGCGTGCCCGCCGTCACGTCGGCCGTGGCTGCCGGCTCGACAGCCATGACGTCGTTGATCCGCCGCATGGCGACCACCGACCGCTGCAGGCGGTCAATGACCCAACCCAGGGCGGCTACGGGGCGGATCAACACCGTCAGATAGGCCGTGAAGGCGGCAAATCCCCCGGGTGTCAGGCGCCCCTCAATGACGGCCCGGCCGCCGAACCACAGGACCAGTCCCAGTCCCACGGCGGCTACCAGGGGCGACAGCGGGTGGTACACCGCGTGGGTGCGTATCAGGCTCCGGTTGCGGGCCAAGTACCCGTCGTTAAGTCGCTCGAAAGCCGCCAGCTGCTGTTGTCCCTGCACATACGTCTTCACCACCCGCATGCCGGCCAGATGCTCCTGAATCAGCGTGCTGAGGTCGCCGAACATCTCCTGCACGGCGCGGAACCGCGTATGCACGACGGCGGCCATGCGGATCAGCAGCAGACTGAAGACCGGCAGCGGCAGCAGCACCACCAGGGTCAGGCGCCAGTCCAACGCGCCCATCATCGCCAGGCTGAGGCTCAGCGCCAGCACGGCCTCGATCAGCGAACGCAGGCCGTAGGTGAAGAACACCCGGACGGCGTTGAGGTCGTTGGTCGCGCGCGACATCAGGTCGCCCGTGCGCTGTTCCTGATAGAACGACAGGGGCAATCGCAGCAGCCGAGCCAGGTATGCGGCCCGGATGTCAAACTCCAGGTGGGTGGCGGTGATGCCGAAGAACCGCCGCATGCCGTGGTTGGCCACGGCGGCCACGGCGGCCAGCAGCAGCATCTGAGCGGTGTGGCCCGCGACGGCGGCCATGGCGTCGGGCGGGCCGCCGGGGGCAATGGCATCGACGGCGCGGCCCAGGACTACCGGGATGCGCGCCGTGGCGGCCTGGGCCACGGCGATGCTCGCCAGGCCCAGGCCGATATGCCGGCGGTAGGGGCGGAGGTACGGAGCGAAGGGGCCAAACAGCCGTTCCGGCCCCTCGGCCACGCGCGCCAGGGCTCAGGACTCCAGGTTCAGCCACGCCAACTCGGCGGGCGTCAGGGCCACGTCCAGGGCCGGCAGGCTGGTGCGCGTCTCGCTCAACGAACGCGGGCCGATCAGGGGGAAGGTGGGGAAGGGCTGACAGAGCACATAGGCCAGGGCGATGTTGATCGGCAACACGCCGCGCTGTTGCGCCAGGTCGATGGCGCGGCGGCGCCGCTCGCGGTTTGCGTCGCTGTACCAGCAACGGACCATTTCCCGGTCGGACTGCTGATCGGCCGGCGCGTCGGCCCTTTCAGTAAAGAAGCCGCGGGCCTGGCTGGACCAGGGCAGGAGCGCCATCTGCGTGCGCGTGAACCAGGCACGGCTGGCCCCATCGCTGGCGTGGATGCAGCCGGCCCAGACCGCCTCGATCATCTCGGCCAGGCTCATGTTGTTGCTGACCACGGCGAAGCCGCCCAGCCCATGGCGGGCGGCGTAGGCGTTGGCCTCGTCGACGCGTTCCAGGGTCCAGTTGGAGCCGCCGAAGGCGCGCACGCGGCCGGCGCGCACCTGCTCGTTCAGCGCGTCGACGAATTCGCCGACGGGTACCTGCAGGTTGTCGCGATGGAGCATGTACACGTCGCAGTACCCGGTGTTGGTCCAACTCAACCAGTCATCAAGCTGACGACCGATGGCGTCCGGTGTGCACATGGGCGTGTGGGCGCCCTTGGCGATCAACACGACCTGGTCGCGGACGCCGCGGCCATTGACCCAAGCCCCCAGGTTCACCGACTTCTCGCGGCCGTAGACCCAGGCTGTGTCGAAGGCGTTGCCGCCGTTGGCAAAATAGTCGTCGAACATCATCTCGGCGTGGGGGAACAGGTTCTGGTTGTCTACCCCCATGACCAGGCGCGCCACCGGTTTCTCAACGCCCGGGATCGCCCCGTACCGCATCGGCGCGGTGGCGTTGCGGGTCACGGACCGGCCCGCCCAGTTCACCGCTCTGGCACTGGCGGGCGTTTCGGCCCGGTAGGCGAAGCCCATGGAAGCCCGCCACTGATCCAGCGCGCGCATGTTGCCCAACGTGTCGTCCCAGGTCATTGCCGGGCTGGCCGCCTGCCGCTGCTCCAAGTGGGCCGCCACGGTGTCGGCCTCAAGGGCGTACAGGTAGGCGTCGGTTTCGACGATGATCTCCTGTGCTTCTGGCTCGCGGTTCAGTTTAACGACGATCTTCGTTGAACCGCCGTCACGGGCCGGTACCCACGGTGACGGCACTACCAGGTGGCCTTCGGAACCGAACACACGCAGGACATTCTCTTGGTTGAGCGACACGCCCGTGGCCCATTGGGCGACGATGTCGCCCGGGAAGCGCGCCGTCGCCACGGCCCATTCATCCACCCCGGTCTCACCCAGATGACCGGCGCCGCGCACTTCCAGCGGTTCGGCAAAGGGCAGGCCCACCGCGGCACCAGCCACCAGACGCGACATGCTGGTGCAGTAACAGCCGACATCCAGGATGCCTCCTCCCCCCAGTTCGTTGGCGAACAGGCGCCCCTGCGGGTTGAAGCCGGCGTGGAAGCTGAAGGTGGCCTGGATGACCCGCACCTGGCCGATGGTTTGCTGCCGGATGAGCTCGACGAGCCTGGCCGTTTGCGGATGGCACCGATACATGAACGCTTCCATCAGGAACACGTCGTGACGACGGGCCGCCTCGACGATGGCCATGGCCTCGTACTGGTTCAGGCCGATCGGTTTCTCGCAGAGGATATGCTTGCCGGCCTCGGCCGCTCGGATGGCCCACTGGGCGTGCATGGGGTGGGGGGTGGCAATGTACACCGCCTCGACTGCGGGATCGGCCAGCAGCGCCTCGTAGGCGCCGTAGCACCGGTCCGGGCCCAGTCCGACCTGGGCCCCAAAAGCCGCCGCCTTCTCCTGCGCCCGGCTGGCGACTGCAACCAGCCGGCCCGTGGCTGATCGAGCTAGGCCATTGGCGAATGTCCGGGCGATGCCCCCTGCACCGATGATGCCCCACGCTAGCGACGTGGCCATGTCAGATACCTCCCTTGCGTCCGGTGACGCCCCCTGTGGCAGCGGCGGCATGATGCCGGCAAGGAAGGTAACGCGCGTCGCCGATGCGATCAATCGATCCGGTGGTATCAGGGATCCGGCCGGTCCAGGCGCTTGTGTCCGGGGGCCTCGTTTGGCTCATTCTAAGCATCGCCTAGCCGCGCCGGGCCACGGCCGAGCCTGGCGCCACCGACAGGTTGCCTCGAAATCAGGAGCAGCAGCTTGAAGAAAGTCTTGCTAACCGGCATCAACGGCACTGTCGCGCAGGCACTGAAGCGGCAGCTGTCCGGGCGGTACGAGGTGGCCGGCCTCAGTGTACTCCGCATGGACGATGTGCTGGCCGAGCGCCGCTACACCTCCTGGAAGGAACAGTTGGACGCTTACCGCGAACGGGTAACCGACCAGCTGACCTCCGCCTGCAGGGGGCAATACGCGCTGGCTCACTTCGGCTGGAACACCCGCGATGAGCACTGCCACGGTGGACTGGATCCGCTCAACATCCTGGTCACCGACTGCGTGTACCGGGCCGCCATCGCCGCCAAGGTGCCTCGCATCTACCTGGCCAGTTCGGTCCATGCGTACGATTTCATCAGCGTGTACGAGAAGGACGTGGAGCCCATCAAGCCCTTCCCCGATACGCAGGTAGATCCCTTCGGCACCCCGCCCACCAGCCTGTACGGGGTCAGCAAGCGCTGGATGGAGATCGCCGGCCAGTATTACACCCGCCATCTGGGGCCCGACCAGAAGATCCTGGTGGTCCGACTGGGTGGCATTGACCCGAGCGGCAAGCCCCACCGCCCGGGCAGTCGGCTGTGGGACAGCCACCCGGATCTGGCCGGACTCTTCACCGCCTTCCTGGAGTGTGAAGAAGCCCCGCCCTACTGGGTTGCCTTCGGCGTCTCCGACAACCATGGAACCGAATACCCGCGGCCCCTTTTCGACGGTGTCAACCCGTATGGTTTCACGCCGCGGAGCAACTCGTCGGTGCCGGAGTCGGCCTGACCGGGACCGCGGCAGCCCAGCGTCGGCATGGGTGTTGATGGCCGCCCGGCGTGGGGCCGTCAACACGCCGGGTCGCCCAGCGGAGCGCCATGGATCAGATCCCCTGCAGTGCCCATCCCTGCCCCGCTGCCGAGGTGCTGCACCTGCGCACCCGCCTGCGTGAGGAGGCGCGTGGGCAGATCGTGCACGACTCCATCCACCGACGCCCGGGATGGGTGCGAACCTACGTCCTGCGCGCGGGAAACGCCGAAGCGGGCTTCGGCTCCGTGGCCGTCGGCGGGCCGTGGGAGAATCGGCCGACGGTCTACGAATGGTATGTTCTGCCCGGCCAGCGGCATCGGGCCTTCGCCCTTTTCGAGGCCCTGCTGGGTGCCAGTCAGGCGCAATTCCTCGAAGTCCAGACCAGCGACGAGTTGCTCGCCGTCATGCTGCACGCCTATGGTCGCGGTCTGGCCAGTGAGAAGATCGTGTTCCGTGATCATCTGGCCACCGACCTGCCCCCACCGACGGTATCGGCGGCTCTGCGCCCCCTGTCAACAGACGAGCACGTGCTGGCGTGCCTGGAGGCGCGGCAAGGGGGCGGCGAGTGGGAACTGGTGGCCGACGGTCGCGCGGTGGGCAAGGGAGGTATGCTCTTCCACTACAATCGCCCCTATGCAGACCTGTTCATGGAGATCGAGGAGCCCTGCCGGAGGCAAGGCTTCGGGGCCTGGTTGGTGCAGGAGCTCAAGCGCCTATGCTACGGTTACGGCGCCATACCGGCGGCCCGCTGCAACGTCTATAATGTTGCCTCGCGCCAGACGCTGCAGAAGGCTGGTTTCGTGCCGTGGGGCCACATTGTGACGGCGGGATTGGCGGTGGGCTGACGCGGCCGGCCGCGCCGGCTCGTCGGTGGCCCGGTGTTGGGCATCGGCGGGCCCGAGCCGCCCCGCCGCTACCGCGGGACCCGCTGGCTCAGCCGCCCATGTACGGCGGGTAACGGCCGTCTACCACCTGTTCATTGACGCGATGCAGGGGACGGCGGACGGGTTCGGGCTCAGGGCCGCGGTGGCAGCGCGCCCGGAGCTCATCCGGCCGGTCCATGCGCGCCATGGCGCTCCATTGGCGCATGTCGCGCCACGTCCCGGCCGGGTCCCAGTACGAGATGCTGTCGGCGCCCTGTTCGTAGAACCCCAGGGCATCGTGGGCCTGCGTCTCGAACTCATAGCCCGCCGTCAGCACTGGGCTCAGGCGTACCCCGCGAGGCTGGCAGAAGGCGGCGAAGTAGGCTATGTCCCATTGGCGACGCGGCGCGCCGTTCAGGTGGTCCCATTTGTACGGGTACACCTCGTCCAGCAGACCCTCCTCGACCAGACGGCGGATGTCCAGACCGAAATGCAGGTTGTCTTCGCCGTTGCCGAAGCAGGAGGCGCTGAGCACCAATCGCTGCGGCGTCGATCGGCTCTGCCCCTCGCGGTCCAATTGCTCCCGCAACTGGCGCATGAAGGCGGTAATGATGTCGGCTCGTGTCTGTACGAGCCGGGCATCCCCCTCGGCCACCTGGTGCGGATCCAAACCGTGCTGTTGTTGGAACAGGGCGGCGAAGGCCGGCTCGTAGAGCACGACGGGCATGCCGCGGTTGAACAACACGTTGGCCCCGTCCGCACCGAGGGCCACCGCCTCCTGCACCACGGCCAGGACGTGCTGCCGAACCTCGGGCACGGCCCAACTCAGCCGCGTCACGGGCGTGCCGTCGCGGTCGATCGTGCGCCATTCAGGGTGCTCACGGTAGAACGGCGACTCGAAGAAGTCGGCGTACGGCTCCCAGAAGGTCCACAGGGCGGGTCGCACTGAGACGTGCACTGCCATGTCCAGGTCGTGGGCGGCGTCAATCAGGATCCGGTAAGGGTTCAGTGCCCGGGCCGCGAAGGCCCGGTACGACTCGTCCCAGAGCCGGTGGCCAGGGTTCTCAGGATAGGCCCGCGGTTCGGTGGCAGCCCCGAACCGACAGCCTCGGGCCGAAGGATACGGGACCTGGTCAACGCCGCCGTACTGCAGGAGCAACGTACCGAAACCACTGCGGCGGAATCCCTCCAGGCTGCGCCTGAGATGCGCCGCGGTCGCCTGCGCCGCCGGACGCCCGTAGAGGATGCCGAGGCCGTCGTGGGTGGCCGCCTGTCGCCGCGGCCGCGGTGCGGCTCTTTCCGCGCCCCAGACCGCTGCCTCGTGTTGATCCAAGGGCACCAGGCGCACCCAGGCCACGCCACAGGCTTCGCCGTCCTGCGACAGGCACAGGCCGCTGCCATCGAGGTTGGCCACCTCGAAGAACACCTCCTCGATCTGGTTCCAGGCCGTGCCTTTGGTGACGCTGCGGACCTGCGGCACCGGTTCCGACTCCAGCCGCAGCCAGGCCGAACACGGCAAGCCGCCGGCGAACAGGCCCACGAAGACGGCGTGGGGGCCGTGTGGCCCCATGGGCAGCGTCAGCTCAGGGGCGTCGGCGTCGGCCGGTGCCCACACCAAGCGGCCCTGCGTGCCATCCGCCAATTCATAGTCCATCAGCTTCCAGGCCTGCGGCCGCAGACGCTGGGTGAGGGCTCCGGCGGGTTGGCAGGCGCCCAGATCAGACAGAACCACGGACCGGGCCACCTGCGCGTACGCCGCGGCCACGGCGGTCGCCCAGGGCGGGATGGGCGGGTTCGGCATGGGATCCTCCGAGCGCCGGCCGGGCCGGCCAGGGGCAGTGAAGATCAGTGCCGTGCCGAGTGCATCCGGAGGTTCGGGGGGCGGCCCGGTGCACGACAGCCCGGGCCCGGCGCCCCGGCCGCTCAAGCGGGCAGGTCGAACAGGCGGGCCGCGTTGCCCCAGGCGATGGCGTCCCGCTCCTGGGCCCCAATGGAGCCAAGGGCCAGTTTCCTCGCCGCGGCGCGGGCGTAGAGCCACGGTGCGTGGCTGCCGAACAGCACCTTTGCCGGCGGCACCTGCGCGAGCAGCTGCCGCAGCGTATCGAGATTCTCGACGAAGGAGATGTCCACCCAGACGTTGGTGATGCGGGCCAGCCGAACGGCCTCGGCGAAATACGGGCACAGCGCGACGATCGCCAGACCTGGCAGACGGCTCGCCAGGTTCGCGATCGCCTCGACCGTCACCCCGGGGACCTTGAGCAACTCGTAGTGGCTGCGTTCGTCCTCGATGCGCATCTGCACCAGGAGCGGGACACCCCGGGCGGCCACTCGCTCGGCCAGATCCAGGGCCCGGGTCTCGGCAAGGTCATAGGCATGGTAGTTCGGAATGACCTTCAGCGCCTTGATCCCAGCCCGGGCCACGATCTGCGCCGCGCTCCGGACGCGTGGGTTGGCCACCGGCACAGGAACCAGACGCGGGTACCGTGCCAGGCGGCGCGCCAGATCGCGGTTGCATTCCTCAGGCTCCTCGTACAGGACGGCCTCGGCGCTCCACACCAGTGCTCGTTCGATCCCTTCGCGGGCCAGCATGGCGTCCAGTTTGGCCGCCGTGCCTTCGGCAAAACGCGCGAAGGGCCAGGCCCCCAGACCGACATTGCAGTCGATGATCATCGCCGGGCCTCCTCCAGCACGCGCAGGGCGTTGAACCGCATGAGCTTTTCCTTGGCGCGGTTGGGGATCCTGGCGGCCTCGATGCAGGCCAGTTGCGGCCCGTAGTCGCGGCCGTCAGGGAAGTACGCGTCGGAACCGTAGAGAATGCGGTCGGCGCCCAGGAGGCGCACGGCGCCCTCGATGACGCCGGTCACCGGTTGCCCGCCGGAGGTGTCGAAGAGCACGTTGCGGTGTTCCCGCACCTCCCACACGCCGCGCAGCCCATTGGGGCGGAGGTGGGCGGCAATGATCGTGACCCGCGGGAAGCGACCGGCCAGGTCGGCGATGTCCGCCGAGTCCGACTGGTTGCACCCGGGCGCGCTGACCCGGCCCATGGACCAGGTGTTCCAGCTGTGGTGCAGCAGGGGCAGGCCGATCTCGCCCAGGCGCCGCATGATGGGGTCCAGGCGGGTATCGGAAGCAAAGGCCGACACCTCCATCTTCACGCCCACCGCGCCCATCGTCCGGCAGCGATCGAGCTCTTCGAGGCTCTCGCGCGGGTCGTTGGTGGCATTGAGGAAGCAGAAGCCGGCGCAGAAGCCCGGGTGCTTCTCCACCAGCCCGAAGTTGTTGTCGTTGATCTGGCGGACCTGCCCGATGGTCGGGTCGTAACCCCTGCCGAGCACATCACCGAGCAACACAATGCGGTCGATGCCGCACCGCCAGGTGAACTCGACCCACGGCGTCAGGTCGTCGATGTGCAGGTGTGGGTGGGTGTGAAAGTCAATCGCGTACAACGAGTTGCCCTCCTCATATCAGGCCGCCCGGTCGGCCTTCGCGCGCCGCCCGGCCACGGGTCTGACGAACGGGTGCCCGCGGTACCCCGGACGCCGCCCGATCGCGCCCGAGCGGGTTTACCGTACCCAGTTGACCTGGGTGACCAACTGCCACAGGGCGGCGTTGTGCAAAGCCACCTGGGTGGCGAAGCGCGGCGTGGTGCTGGCCGGGAAAGTCGCCAGCGTCGCGTCGCCCACCACGAAGACGTTGAAGTCCTGGCTCAGGTTCTCGTAGCCGCAGGTAGTGCTCTTGACGCACATATCAGTGCAATAACCGGTCACCAGTACGTGTCGGATGCCCTGTCCGCGCAGGTAGTCGCGCACTCTTGCGTACCCTTCGCCGTCGTAGAACACGCGGTCGGTCGCCTGTCGATCCACGGCCGCGTGCACGGGCATCGGCAGGTCCCAGAACCCGTCGCCGTCGTAACGCGGGCAGGCGTCCGTCGACGGCGTCTGCTCCATGTAGCTGCGGGCCGGATGGGCCGGGTCCAGGTCGAGTTGCTCTACCAGCGGCGCGCCGGTGAAATCCCACCCATCCATCAACGCGGCCAACTGCCGTTCGCCCTCGGCCAGGTCGAGAGCTTCGGGCGGGGTGCCGATGGATGCGTACAACCGTCGGCGCAGGTTGTCTTCGATCAGCGGCATCGAGAATGCCACGAGGCCCACCCGTGCCCGGAGTCGGCGCAGGAAAGGGTTGATGACCTGCTCCACATGAGGCCGAACAACGTGGTTCTTGGCTGGCGTGCAGAAGAAGGCGCAACCGGCCGGTTCGGGCGTACGCAGCCCGTGACCGTCGTCGATGCCCCAAGGATGGACCATGATGATCGCCGTTGCCCTGGCTTCCAACCGGCACTCCATCTCCACGATGCCGCGCACATTGTACCAATAGCGCCAGGCGCGGACAGTCAGATCGGCGTTGGCTTCGTCCACCACAGGCGGTGCCAGGTAACGGTCCTCGCAGACCATCGGTTCGACGAACTGCGGGAAGTCGGCCAGCATGGCCGGCGCCTCAATCAGCTTCTGCAGGTGGTTGTGGTAGATCACGGCGTCGTCTCCTGAGTCCGGAACCGCGGGGGGCCGCACCTGTGGCAGGGCGGCCGCCGACATCACTTGTCGAGCCCATCGCGCGGTATCCCCGGAACCGCCGACGGCCAGCGACCACCGTGCCACCCCGGGGGCGCCCTCCGCGCTGCCAAGCTAACCCACTCGGGCGGTGCTGACAAACGAGGGGGTGGCCGATAGCGCGACGCGGCATCGTGCCCTCATCGGGTCACCCGCGGCGTCGATCGCCGGTACCTGGCACGCCGCTTCGTCGCCCTGGGGCTGACGCCACGACCCGGCCCCGGACCCGATGGCCGACGGCGGGCAGTAGGCGTTCCGGCGGGTCAGGATCTACTCATAGCAGTCGGGCGCTCGTTTCAGCGTGTGGAAGAATTCCATGTCGTGGGAGAACATGACGCGGCCGCCCGATTTCGCGGCCAGGGAGCGCACCTTTTCGATCGAGTCGAGGAAGGCGAGGCTGTCGTAGACGATGCCGGAGAGGCGGACGGGCGGGCCGTAGTTGGCCGGCGTGTACACCGCGTCCTGCGGGAAGATGAGCGTCCCGTCGCGCCCCAGCTCGACCGCCAACCCCAGTAGGCCCGGCGTGTGGCCGGGCAGGTTGATCAGGCTTACGCCGTCGGCCACCTCCTGGTCTTCGTCCACCAGGTGGTACCGTCTGGCCGGCACCTCCAGGTCGGCTTTGATGTACGCCCCGTGGTCGCCTGGGTCGGGTGAACGACGGACCAGTGCCTGACCGTGCTCAAAGTCCTTCCGCGGCACATACACGTCGGCATCCGGGAACTGGTGCAGGTTGCCGGCATGGTCCAGGTGCAGGTGCGAGAGGACCACGGTGCGGATCTCCTCGGGGGCGGTGTGGGCAAGGGCCAACTGGTGTGTCAGGCTCTGATGGGCCTCGCAGTGATGCGGAAACAGGCCCTGGAGGCTGGCCGGCCAGTACCCCTGCATGGCCGCCGGGTGGCAGCCCGTGTCATACAGTATCTTGCGCCCGTGATGGTCGATCAGCACGGCGAAGACCGGAATGCGGATCCAGTTGGTGGCCGCGCGCGGGCAGTCACGGGTGCCGACCACAGACATGGCCACCATCCAGTTTTGATCGCACTCCAGATAGCCGTTGTCGAGGATGTAAACTTTCACGGTATCATGGCCTCCGGTGCGGGCGGGGAGCATGGGCACGGTCGCGCCAGCAAATGTACGAAGCGCCTCGCTACTGTGTACAGCCACGCCGGTGGCCGGGCCTGTGCAGACGCACTCTGATGTCGGGCCCCAATGCCTGCAGCGCTCGCGACCTGCGCGGGCCGGGGGTGCCGCATCGACGGGCGGGGGGCGGCCCTGCCGCCAACCGCCGTCAGCCCGGCACCGTGGCCACGGCCCCGCCGTCGACCGGCTCTTGACCAGCGTGGCCCCGGGCGCCAGGTTCACGCCTGGCGGGCCAATGGCGACGGGTGTACCTCGGCGACCCGCCGCGGCCGACGGCAGCCTGGGAGGCCACGTGGACAACCCCTACGATTCAGTGGTCTGGCCGACGGTGCTGCGGGTACCGTCGACGCCGCACCTGCATCTGCACGCACCCTGGGAAGAGCCCCCGTTGTCGCCGCAGCGACGCCTCGACAACGCGTACCGGGGGGGATTGCGGCATGTGCCGGTCTCCAACTATTACCCCTCGGCACCTTGCTCGGCGGCGACCCGCCAGAGCGATTTCCTGCTGCGTCAAGCCTGGGACGCGCGCTGCCGCGGGGTGGTCGTGCCGGCGCCGGTAGACTGGAACGACCGCATCACCTGGGCCGCCGAGTTGCCGCCAGCCGTGCGGCATCAGCTCCCGTTTGGCGAAAGCGGGCTTGTGCTACCGCAGGTGCCGGCCGACCTCATCTTGAGCCCCAATGCCGAGCACCACTCGTTCACCAACTCGGACTGTCACGTCACCTGCCCCGGCTCCGATCTGTGTTCCGGCAACTTCGATGCCCGCGGCCGTTTCGGTCTGGAGGCCCACGGCTACCCGCCCGGGTACGGCGGCACCTGGCAGGGCGGTTTTGCGGAGCTTATCAAGCATCTGTCCACAGGCGATGGCGGTGGGATCATCATTGCCCACCCCACGTGGAGTCGCCTGACCGATGCGGCAGTGATCGAGATGCTGGCCTTCGACCCCAGGGTGCTCGGCATTGAGGTGTACAACGACGGCGTGGCCGCGGGGATCCGGGCTGGCTATTACCCGGCTGAAGCAGGCGAACCGGACCCGGGTTTCTCGACCCACCTGTGGGATCGCGTCCTCGCGACCGGCCAGCGCTGTCTGGGGTTCTGCGTTCCCGATCACAGCGTGGCTGAAGACGGCGACTGGTTGGGACGGATCGTCCTCCTCGTGCCCGCCTTTACCGAGGCCTGCTGCCTGCGGGCGTACCGTCAGGGGTGTTTCTACGCCTGTCTGACGGGAGAGGGGGTACGCGTGGTGAGCTTCTCGGTGGACGAGCAGCGTGCCTCCATCCGCCTGAGCGGCCACGCCCGCGTCCGCTTCATCGCCGACGGCTACGAGGTTGCCGCGGTCTCCGGCGCGCAGGCCAACTGGTCAGTTCCCGGCGGCGGGGACATGTCCGAACTGACCTACCTGCGGGTCGAGGTGGAGGACGACACGGGTGAACGCCTGCTGCTGCAGCCCGTGATGTTCGGTGGTGGGGGCAACCTGCCCGAGCGATGACGCGAAGCCACGACTGCGGTTCCGCCTGGCGCTGGCGCCGGCGGCGGCGGGCGGCCCTGTCGGGCGGGGTCGTCGCGCGTGCCGGCTTCGCGCTGTCTCGCCGTCCCGGGCGACGGCGGGCCGGACTCCCTGCCGCGGATCGCGGGCGGGGTGCTGCCACCAGCCCGGGGTGTCGGCCAGACGCCACGCTCTGACCCGCGACGACCGCCCGGGCTGTGCCTTGACGGGGTGTGGCCTCAGTGGCTATTCTGCGTGTACGGCAGGGCTGGAGCCTAACCTCGAGGAGCCTGGTATGGTCAAGATCGCACTCATCGGCTGCGGCGGCATGGGCCAACATCACGCGGGCGTCCTGGCGCGCCTGCCCGGCGTGCAGATCACCGCGGTCTGTGACCTGCTGGCTGATAAGGCGCGTCGCGCCGCCGAACTGACGGGGGCCCCGTGGACTCAGGATTTCCGTCAGGTACTGGACGACTGCCAAGCCGTCTGGGTGTGTACTGAGCCGTTCAACCGCTTGGAAATCGTTACCGCGGCGGCGGCGGCCGGCAAGCACATATTCACCGAAAAACCAATCTGCATTGACCCGATTCAGGCGGATGCCATGCTGGCCGCTACCGAGGCGGCGGGCGTCGTTTACATGCTTGGGTACGTGCTGCGCTATACGCAGCCATTTCGTCTCATGCACGACTGCTTCGCGGCCGGCCAACTGGGCGATCTGGTCAGCGTCTGGACGCGGCGGTCGTTCCAGGTGGACATGCGCGCCGGTCGCTGGTACGGCCATCAGGCCCAGTCAGGGGGCGTGGTTCTGGACCTGGCCAGCCACGATCTGAACTGGCTACAATCGATCGGTGGCCGGGTGGACACGGTTTTCTGCCGTACGTCGCGGACCCATCCCGACCTGGACGCCGACGAGCATGGCCAGGTCATGTTGGGTTTTGCCGGCGGCGGGACAGGCCACGTGGAGACCAGTTGGTGGCCGTACCTGGGCGAGAGCCACCTGGGTGTTGTCGGCACTCTCGGCGCCATTGTCGCCAGCCGCGATGGCTCCGTGCGCCGCCGCCTGGACGGAGGCGAGGAGGAGCTGCTGGATGTCAATGCGGCGACCAGCGTCAACCTTTCGGGCGACCTGTCGACCAGTGACGGCCGGCGGGTAGACGATCTGGCGGTGCCCGGCGAGACGATTCAGGAGCACTTCGTGCGCTGCGTCGAGCACGGGTTGGTGCCCACCACCAGTGGCCGCGATGGCCGGGCCACCCTGGCGCTGTGGGAAGCCGCCATGGAGTCGGCGCGGTCTGGAGCCAGCGTCCGCCTGTCACCACCGATCTGACCGGTCCTGTGCCGCTGACCCGGCCGCGGTGGCGGTCCCGCCTGGGCGCCCGTCCCCCCCTGGCGCTCTCGGCTGCTGCCGCCGGCACTGGGTACGCCGCCGCCCGGTTCGGGACACTACCTGGCGTGGCAGGAGTGTTTTCGGTAACCCAACCGGGCTCTGCGAGGTGAGCATGTCATCTGTGTCGCCGCCACCGACCCGCCCAGTCATGCTGCTGGTCCTGGGCGTGCACCGTTCGGGGACCAGCGTGACCGCCCGACTGGTCGAGTGCCTGGGCGCTTGTCCGTCGCTGCACCTGCATGAACCCCTGTCGAACAACCCCCGCGGCTTCTTCGAGGACCGCGATATCCAGCGCTTCAACGAGTACCAGCTGCTGCCGGCGCTGCGGCAGCATTGGCACGACACGGCCGCAATTGACTGGGGCCGGCTGAACGCGACCGTCCGGCGCGAGCTGGCCGAACAGGCGGGTGGGTTCCTGCGGCGCAACTACCCAGCGTTAACGCCGCTGTCGGTGCTGAAAGAGCCGCGCCTGTGCCTCCTGCTGCCGTTCTGGCTGGAGGTGCTGGCCGCAGCCGGCTATGACGTGAAGCTGCTGGTGCCCGTCCGCGATCCGCTCAGTGTGGCCCGGTCGCTCCATGCCCGTGACGCCATCTCATTGCCCCACGGTGGCCTGCTCTACGTGACGCACCTCGTGGCGGCGCTTGCCCACGCCCGTGGGCTTCCCACTGCCTTCGTGCGGCTCGGTGCCGTGTTTGACGATGCGGGCGTCGAGTTGCGCTCGGCGGCCGGAAGGCTGGGCCTTCCGCTGCCGCCGGATTACGACGTGAGGGTTCGGCGCTTCATCGACGCATACCTCGATCCTGACCTGCGGCACCACCGGGCCACCCTGGACCAATTGCGCGCCGAATCGGCTGTGCCTGAGGTGGCGGTGGAGCTCTACGAAGCTCTGCTTGACGCCGCGGCGCGGCAGGACCCGGAACGGGCACTGCCGCTGGTGGCGTCGTTGCAGCGCCAGTTGGCGGCGTGGCAGCCGCTGTTGCGCGACTACGATCGGTTCACGGCTCATCTGGTGCAGACCCGCAACGAGGCGGTGGCCGAACGGGCCGGTGATCCGACCCAACCCGGCGCCCGGGCGGTTGCGGCGGCGGCTGCCCGCGGTGCCGAGTTGGCCGCCGTGCGGCAGGAGCTGGAACAGCGCAACGGCGATCTGGCGCGGTGTGTGGCCGAACTGGGCGACCGGCAACGGCAGCAGCGCGGGTTGCAGCACAGGGCCGCCGCGGACGAGGCTGAGTTGGCGCGGCAGACCCTTGAGGTTACCAGGCTGGCCGAGCGTCTGCAGAGCCTGCGCGGCGCCTGGGACGCCGAGCACGCGGCGAATGAAGCCGAGCGCCAGACGCGTGACGCCCAACGACAGCGCGACCAGATGGAGACGGCGCGGCTGGCCGGCGAGTTGAGGGCTGTGCGTCAGGCGATAGCCGCGGAGCACGAACGTCTGCAGCTCGAGTGCCAGCGACTGACCCGCAGCCTGCAGAACGCGCGTGAAGGTTGGGATGCGGAGCGTCAGATCTGGGAGGCGGAAAGACAACGCCATGGGTGCGAGCGTGAGCAATGGGCGGGTAGCCTGCTGGCCGAGCGTCAGGTCTGGGAGGCCGACAGCCAGCGTCGCCGCGAGCAACTGGCGGCCCTGGCGCACCAGGCGAACACGCTGCGCGTCGATCTGCACGCCTGCCGCGAGGAGATGACGCGCCTGCAGGCCGTCGTGGCGACCCAGCAGCAGCGCCTGATGGAAGGCGCGGTCGCGTACCAGGGTGCCTGCCAACAGCGCGATGAGCAGCAGGCCCGGGCCGCCAACCTGACACAGCAGACCGACGATGTCCGGTACGCCTTGGGCGCGCTGCGCACCAGCACCTCATGGCGAATCACGGCGCCCATGCGTGCCGTCGTGGCCCGACTGAGGCTACTGCGCCTGCTTCACTCAGCCGCCGTCCGGGAGGCCCGCCGTGGTGGCCTGTGGGACGAGGCGTTCTACCTGGTCAGCAACCCGGACGTGCGGCTGGCTGGCGGGGACCCGCTTCGTCACTACCTCCGGTGGGGCGGCCACGAAGGGCGCGATCCAGGCCCGCTCTTCCGCAGCCGGTTTTACCTGGACACCAACGAGGATGTGCGCCGGTCGGGGATGAACCCTCTGGTCCACTACGTCCGTTTCGGTCGCGACGAGGGCCGGCTACCCATGCCGCTGGAGGAACTGCTGCTCCCCGGAGCAGATCCCCGGGGGCACGACCGGGCCTGCCGCTTCATCGGCGTCAGCGGGTTGCTTGACGCCCGGCACTACCTGGATCGTAACCCCGACCTGAAGTCGGCCGGGGTCGATCCGGTGAGCCATTATGTCCGCCACGGCTGGGCCGAGGGCCGCGACCCTTCGCCGTGGTTTGACACCACGTTCTACCTGCAGTCGCACTTGGGCGCGGTCGCAGATCCGCCCAACCCACTGATGCACTACCTCGCGATCGGCGCGCGGCAGGGGCTGGCCACGCACCCCGATACCGCGCCTGGGCCGTTGACGGAGCAGGTGGAGAGGGCGCCGCGGCCGCCCGGTGGGCGAGGGCGCCCGGCCGCGTATCTGCGGGTGATCGCCGGTCGGTACGGCGGTCTGTACCCGGCGGTGCGGCGACTGGGGCGACGTTGGCGGCGCGATGGTCTGATCGCGGTGGTCCGCGCGGCTCGGGATCACCTGAACTACGCTCGCCGGGTAACGGGCCCGGGGGGGGACCCCGCCGCCGCCGCCGAGGCACCGACCGATGACCCGGCGGCCCCGGTCGATGACTGGCGGCCGGGAGCGCTCAGCGTGCTGTTCATTGGCCACGACGCCCTGCGCGCCGGCGCGCAGGTGCTGCTGCTGAACGTGGTGCAGTGGCTGCGCCGCCGCAGTTCGGTCCGCGTGCGGATCCTGCTGCTCGCCGGCGGTGACCTGTTGCCGGACTACGCCCGTTGCGGTCCGGTGCTCCTGTGGCCGGACCTGGTGCAGCAGTACCCGTCCATCGACGCGCGCCGGGAGGTGCTCAAGGCACGGTTCGGTGATCTGGACTTGATCTACGGCAACACGGTGCTGGCCGCGCGGCTGTACAGCGAGTTGTCTGCCCTCGGCGTGCCGATCATCAGTCACATCCACGAACTGCAGGAGTCCATCACTGCCTATGTGGACGCTGCCGACACCGCGGCGCTGGCGCGTTGGACGACCCAGTTCGTGGCGTGCTCGGCGCCGGTAGCGGCCAATCTGCTGGCCAATCACGGGGCTCGCGCGGACCGTCTCCAGACCATCTGGGCTTTTGTCACCTCGCAGCCGCCGGCCGCATCCATCCCGCCGCTGGACCTCCGACGCGAATGGGGCGTCGAGCCCGACGCCTTTCTGGTCGTCGGCTGCGGGACGGTGTATTGGCGCAAGGGGCCCGACCTGTTCGTGGACATCGCCGTGCGGGTGGCCCAGCGTGCCGGTCGGCAGGTCCAGTTCCGCTGGCTGGGCTTCGACTACTGGGACGCCGATCCCCAGTCACGCCAGCTGTGCCCGTGGGCGAGTGTCAGCCAACGGCTGGCTGACCAGGGCCTCGCCGAACAGGTGCGCTTCCTGGGCGAGCGGAGCGATGCCCGCCAGTTGCTCGCTGCCGCCGACCTTTTCTTACTCAGTTCGCGCGAGGATCCGTTCCCTCTCGTCTGTCTGGAGGCGGCTCAGCACGCGGTGCCGACCGTCTGCTTCGCCGGTGCGGGCGGCATGCCGGAATTCGTTGCCGCCGATGCCGGCGTGGTGGTGCCGCACCTGGACGTGGAGGGGGCGGCTGAGGCGGTTCTGCAGCTGCATGCCGACCCGGTTCGCCGTGCCCGTCTGGGCCAGCGCGCCGCCCGCAAAGTCGCCGAGCGCCACACCGACGACATCGCCATGCCGGCCGTCCTGCGCCTGTGTCGCCAAGTGGCGGGTGCTCCACCGCCGCTCAGCGTGATCGTCCCTGCGTACAACCACGCTGAGTACATCACCGAGCGCATGGACAGCGTTCTGAACCAGACGTGGTGCGACTTCGAGGTGATCGCCCTTGACGACGCCTCCAACGATGCCACGTGGACAGCCCTGCAGCGCTACGCCGAACACCCCCAGGTCACGCTGTGCCGCAACGACCGCAACTCCGGCTCGGCTGTGGCGCAGTGGCAGCGGGGACTGGCCGCGGCGCGGGGCGAACTGGTGTGGATTGCCGAGGGCGACGACCGCAGTGCGCCGTCGTTCCTGGCCCGGTTGGTGGCCCCTTTCGCTGACCCGACGGTGGTCCTGGCGTACTGCGACTCGCAGGTCATCGACGAGCAAGGCTGCGCCATCGATGACTACCGCGAATACTACCATGCCCTGGATTCGGTCCACTGGCAGGTGGACCACGTGACGCCAGCCACCACGGAGATCAATGTCGGCCTGGGAGTCAAGAACACGATCCCCAACGCCAGCGCTGTAGTGTTTCGGCGGTCGGCACTGACCGCATCCCTGCTGCCGGATATCAGCCGAATGCGCCTGGCCGGCGACTGGCTGTGCTGGGTCCAACTCATCCGTGGGCACCGCATCGCCTACTGCAGCCAACGGCTTAACCACCACCGTCGGCGTGCCGGCAGCGTGACCCATCACTTCAACCACGCCGCGGAAGAACGGCAGGCCATGCTCGCCGAGATTGGCCAGGTGCATGCCGCGGTGCTGTCGCTCTACCCGCTCGTGCCCAGCTTTGCTGACCGGCTTGAGGCGTACCTGCAGGCCCAGGTATCTTTCCTGTACCCTGACACGCCACCGGCGGCCGTGGACCAGCACCATCCCGTGACGCGCACGGTGGGCGCGGCGCGCGCCGTAGCCTGCGGGCCGGGACGCGAACGACGGTTCGCTTTCGTCACCACCAACGACTGGTCGCACGACGGCGGCAGTGAGCAGCTATGGGTGCAGACGGCTCTGCGCCTGGCGCAGGAAGGTCACGCCGTGGCGGCGGTCATCCGCGACTGGTCTCCTGAGCCCCACTTCTTCGCCCCGTTCCGCGCCGCCGGCGTGCAACTGCTGCTGAAGGCTGACGATACGCCGCGGCAACTGGCGGCCTTTGCCCCGCACCTGGTGACCGTGAATATCGGCGACCAGGACGAGGGGATTGAGTGGTACGAAGTATGTCGCGGTTCTGCCCTGCGCTATGTCATCATCAACCATCTGACCAAGGAGCCGCGCTACTGGCCCATCCGGCCCGATTTGCAGGAGCGGGTCGATGCCGGTTACCGGCATGCTGAGCAGATCTTCTTCACCTCCGCCAACAACCGCGCGCTCATGGAGCGTCGCCTGGGCAGACCCCTTCCCCAGGCCCGGCTATTCCACAATCCGCTGTACGTGGAGCGCGACGCCGAGCTGCCGTACCCGTCCATGGCGGGTCCTGTGCGGTTGGCGTTGCCAGCGCGCCTGCTCAACCTGCACAAGGGCCAGCAGGTGGCGTTGGAGGTGTTCTCAAGCCCCCGGTGGCGGGAGCGGCCGATCGAGTTGCATCTGTACGGCAACGGCCCGGACGAGAAGCAACTGCGGCTGCAGGCCGCGGCCGGAGGCGCGAAACGCGTGTTTTTCCATGACCCCGAGTGGCAGCTGCCCCGCCCCAATCTGGCCGCCGTTTGGCGCGACAACCACGCCTTGCTGATGCCCTCGTTCATGGAGGGCATGCCGATCGTCCTGCTCAACGCCATGTTGCTTGGGCGCGTGCCCATCGTTACGGACGTGGGTGGGCACGCTGAGGTGGTCGTTGACGGTGACAACGGTTTCATCGCCGCGATGCCGTCTGCCGCAGCTCTAGATGAAGCCCTGGAACGCGCCTGGCAGCGGCGCCAGGAGTGGCCCGAAATCGGCCGTCGCGCCCGGGCTGCCGTCCTGCGCCGCGAGCCGCCTGACCCGGTCGGGCAGTTGGCCGAGCGCCTCTGGCTCCTGGCCGTGGACGGTGACGCGTCGGCCGTCGGGTGATACTGAGCGACCCTTAGCTGGGCGCGCCCTCGGGGCACCGACGACGGTTTGGCGTTGGCTGTCGGGCGTCGGCGCGCCAGCCGGTCAACCCAGCAGCTGGCCCTGGCTCCGGAGCGTCGAGGCTATGCCCTGGCGGTCGCCGGCACCCCATGCCAGGCAAGCCGGCACGGCCGCGCGCGTCTGGCGGCACGGCCCGTTGGCCGACCCGCATGCGCTGGTGGTTCGCACGTCGGCGCCGGTTCGCCGCGGTGGGGAGCTCGGGCGCCGACGAGTCGACGAGTACGGCGTCGCCTAACCGCGCTCGGCCCCGTGCACGACCGCGTTGACCATCGCCTCGTACTGGGGCAGGCACACTTCGCCCTGACCGGGCACGTACGGCGATGCCGACGCGCTGACAATCAGGCCGCCACCGTCGAAGGCGTCGGCGATGAGCAGCCGCGTCTCGCTGCGGATCTCGTCCGGTGTCGCCTCGTACAACCGATTGATCTGGATGTTGCCGTCGAGGCACAGTTGGCCGCGGGCCCGTTGGCGCACCTGGGCGGCCGTGATGTCGCCCATGGGTGGTGGCTCGCAGGGGTGGAGGATGTCAGCACCCATGGCGAGGAACCCGTCGAAAACCGTGGCCACCGGTCCGTGGCAGTGGACGTGCACCCGGCCGCCGGCGTCGTGCACCAGGTCGATGAGAGGCTTGTCATAGCGCACGTTGAAGTCGACGAAGTCATGGGGGCCATGCAGCGGCGGCGCCACATACTCCTGTCCCAGCAGGGCGAACAGGGGGCCGATACCCAGGCTCAAGACACTGCGGATGCGGCGAGACAGCACTTCGGCGCGGCGCTGACACAGGGCGTGGAGAAGGGCGCGGTCCGTCAGCGACATGAGTGCGAAAGTCTCGCTGCCACAGAGCTCGGCAACGAAACCCGCCGGGTTCAGTCCCAGACTGACATTGACGACCCCGCGGTCTGCTACCTGCGCTTCGGCTCGCTGGAAAGATGCCAGATCGCCGACTCCAGCCTCGGCGGCCCACGGCAGGGACAGGTAGCGCTCGGCGTCTTCGGGCGACTGGATGAAATACGACTCGTGCAGACCCGGTTGGCCCTGCAGTCCCACCAGCTCGGTGCGTCTGAGGTCGCCCCTTGGCGTGTGCAGCACGGTCACGCGTCGCTTGAAAGAGCGGGAGTATGCTTCCTCGTGGACCGACTGCGGCGTGCCCTCGCCGTCGGTGCCGCATGGCCACAGGAGCATGTGCTCGGCGTGTTCGTGGAGGTACGCCTTCAGGCGGTCATAGGTGGGGTCATCCGGCGGGTAACCGGTGCGGCTGTACACGGCGGGACGGTCTGTTTCTTCGTGGTAGTAGCAGCGCCGCAACCGCTCTCGACGGGTAAGCGTGGCCATGTTAGTACGCTCCTCAACGGAATGGCGAAGCCGGCGGGCAACGGGTGCCGGGCCGCGGGCACGGCGACACGAGGGGCCAGCGACGGCCGGTGCCGCCGTGTTGAGGTGCCGGCTGGCGCGCGAACTGCGGTGACCGGCACCCGTCCCCGGCGAGCAGCCGGCTGGGGGGCTATGCCAGGTGCTACTCGTGGTCCTTGGGGCGGTGGCTGGCATCGATGGCAAGGCCGTCGCGGCGGGCGCTGTGCGGGTGGGAGCCGACCTGGCGGTCGCGGCTGAAGACCCCCACCAGACGGGAGAGAGCTGTGGTCCGGTACTCGTGGTGGGCCGTGACGACACCGGGCGCTGAGCAGACGCGTGTGAATGGAATACTGGGCGGGGAGCTGCCCCAAGGGTGTGGCATCGAGTGTCCTGCGCGCGAACAGACAGCCAGGCGGGTCGCCCCTGCGGCGGGCGCGGGACAAGGACGAGCACTGCGACCGCCAGTGGCAGGCCGTCTTGGGCAGCCGACCAGGCAGGCGTAGGCGAGCTCGTGGAACAGCCGCGGGCCGCCACAGGCGCGAGGAAAAGCGCGGGGGATCTGAGCGCGCTATTCGGGGGTGCCGCTTCTGCAGCGTCGCTAACCAACCTTTTCCGCACCGACGTGGTGCGGAGCGGGGCATTCGTACCTGGCCTGGCCATTCGCGACGCCGACCGCTTGGCTGAGGGAGAGCAACACACACGTAACAGATCCTGTACCTGGGGGATGCGTTACCGGGACCGCGCCGCTGGGCGCGTCCGGCCTCGCTCTACAGCGCCTCCACAGAGATCGCTCCGGCCCGTCGAGCCCTGGTTGCCAGCTTGCGGTCGAACGTGCAGAAGGCCTCGGCGGCGGGGCTGGAGGCGAGGCGGAGCGCGTCGGCGAGGTCGAGGCCGGCGGCAGACCAGGTGAGGGCCTGCACCACGGCGTTCTCGTCCTCGACGGCGACCTGCGGCAGGCCGCAGAACCGGACCAGGGCGCCGATCACCGCCTCGGGGCCGAAGCCGTACGCATGGCGCAGGACCCACTCGGTTTCGAGGACCACGGTCTTGGGCAGCCAGACCGGTGTTGTCTCGATGAGGTGGCGCGCCGCCTGCGCCTGGCGCGGGTCGTCGCCGACGAGGAAGCGGACCAGGACGTTGGTGTCGATGGCCTTCACTGGCGCCGCCTCGCACCCTGGGCGATGGCTTGCTCCATGTCCTTGAGCGACTTCCTGGGGCCGCTGTAGGGCAGGCACCCGTAGACCTCGTCGACGGTCGTCGCCGGCGTCCTGGCTACGGGCCGCAACGCGATGCCCCCCTCGATCGGCTCGACGGTGAACTCCACGCCCGCGTCCCAGCCGAAGCGCTCCCGGATGCGGTGCGGGATGACGATCTGCCCTTTGTTCGACAACCGGGTGCTGTCCACGGCAGCGCCTCCGTCCCTAGTAAGATCACGGTAAGACGATAGCGTGCCGCGGCGCGTGCGTCAAGCGGTTGGCCGGGGGGGCGCAGCGCGCGTGGACCTGGCGGGTTGGCAGCAGCAGGGGTGGGGGCCGGCACGACCGCGTCGCGGGCCTCTGCGGAGATCTGGCGTAGACCGCGGAATGGGATCCGGGCCCCGATCACCGTTTCAGGACCGAAGCGGTGGGCCACTGGGCGGATGGCCACAACGCAGATGGCGTGCCTGTGGCCGCCGGCCTGCCGGGCGCATGCGGCGACTTCGGCCACGCGACGCGTTGCGGTTGAGGGTGAGCGTGGGCCTGGCCGGGCGAGCCCGGACATCCTGGCGCGCGCGGCGGGCCGACCTGGTGGCACGTCGGTGCGCAGGCCCGCAGGAGCGGCCGGGGACGGCCGCATGCACCGGAGCGGGACAGGAGGTCACCGAGCCCGGGCGGCACTCTCCACGGCGGCGAGGATCGCGCCGTACGGGACTTCGACAGGTGTCAGGCGCAGCAGCGACCGCAAGGTTAGCGTCCTCTGGTCTGGGAGCTGGCGGTTCAGGACGGCGGTCGGGAAGACGTAGAAGCGCCAGTGGTCCACATGCAGCGGGTCGACGACCGCGTGCTCATTCTCGCCTAGCCCCAAAGAAAGCGTGTTGGGGTTGGGTTAGGGCTGTACATAGGTACCGGGAAGTCTGATAGTTACTGGCGTTAGGTGAACTCGGCCAAGAATTCGCCTACTCCTCCAGACAAAGCCTTCCCGGTGAAACAGATACCGGTAATCGAGAACCGTCGCAACACCGGTCAGCGACGAAAGAAGCTGCAGCGGCGTCAGGCCCAGGCGGGCCATTGGCGGCCGCAGTCGCGGCCGATGTTTGGCCGTAGCCCGGTGCACTATGAGGTGAGCGGCACCACCCAGGTGATGGGCCATGGGGGGATCGGCCTGATCCACCGCCAGGTGACGCGGCTGGGGTTGGCAGCACAGATCGACCAGCGGTTGCACCCGCTGAAGCGTCACCTGCCGTACCATGAATCGGACCACGTGTTGAATCCGGCCTACAGCATCCTGTGTGGCGGCACGCGGTTGGAGGACGTGGAGCGACTGCAGGGTGACCTGGCGTACATGGAGGCGCTGGGCGCGGCGCTGATTCCTGACCCGACCACGGCCGGTGACTTCTGTCGGCGGTTCAAGGCGGACGAGGCCATGGCGCTGCAGGAAGCGATCAACGCGGTACCGCCGACGCTGTGGCGGGGCCGCGGCCGTGGGCTGCTCGGGCCGGTCGCCTACCTGGATTATGTGTTGGCCGCGTATATGTGGTGTGGGCAGCCCGGGCGCGTGTGCGCGTAGGGATGGCTCACGGGTGAGGCAACATAACCTGGGTTCCTTGCTCGTGTCCCAGCGCTCGGAGCAAGGCCATCAGGGCCGGTTGCTGGTGCCAGCGTCTGGCGGTGGCGTTGGCAGGTGGATCGCAACGGACCAACGTCTCGGCCTTCATTTCCAGGTCGACTGCGGCGTAGACACTGGTGGTGTCCAGGGAGGCATGGCCAAGCCAGGCGCGGATGGTGTTGATGTCGACCCCGGCGCGCAGCAGGTGTACTGCGCGTCGCGAGGGAACAGGTGCGACGGGGTCGTGCCGCTGCGCCGGGGCTGTTACCGGTCAGGGCAAGGGGGGGATGCGACCGGGTTGTTCCAGGCGGCTCGCCCGCGCCCAGGCGGCGAGCAACTCGGCGCGGTGCTGCAGGCCCCATTCTGCCACCAGACCCAGCGCGCGCGGTGGCAGGGTCCCGCCGATGAGCGCGAGCGTCTCGATGGTCACCACCGCCTGAGATCCGCTGTACTCGACGTGGACATGCGGCGGATCGTGGTCGCCGAAATACATGCGCACAATGATCCCGTAGAACCGACTCAGCTCAGGCATGGCTGGCGGCCGGAGCGAGACTTGGGAACAGCTCGGCTGCCTCCCTGCCGGTCAGCGCCAGATACAGGGAGTCGGGGCACAGATCCAGGTCGTCGTCCCACCTGGGCTGGCCCTGCTGGCCCAAGGTCACGCGCCGGAAGGCCGCCTCGTCTGCCCAGACGGCGAAAACGCCACGACCAACGAGGTGGGCCAGATCCACCTCCCCCTGAGCGCCGTCTTCGTACCGAAGCCACAGGCGGTAGCCGGGGCGGGCCTGTACTTCACGCAACTGGGGCATCAACGGCCTCCGTGGTCTGGTGTCACAGACAATATACGACAGCGGGCGCACCATGCCGTCTGGCGGCCACCAGCGAGCAGACGGAGCGCTAGTGCCGGCCCCGCGTGGATCCATGCCAGCGTCACGGCCGCGCGCCCGGTGACGCCACCGGGGGAAGTAGGAAGAGCAAAAGCCCGGGCGCGGCGACAAGACGGGCCGGGGTGATGGGGGGCGCGCGGGAGTCCAGGCCCACCCCGTCCAGGTAGGCGCGTACCGAGTCGGGTAGTGCTGCCCGACACCGCGGGCTCCCGGAGGCCATCGAACGAACGACTGACTTACAGCCTGCTTCCACCACCCGGCCCGTCTGCTGTCAATGACCTTTGCTGCGGTGGTGTCTCCTACTCCGAGAGGACGGAGAAGAGGACGTCCTCACCCGGCGTTTGGGCGAGGACGAACACCGTGCCGCCGCCTGCACGACCGATCGGCGAGAGGGCCCCCTGCCGGTGTCGAGGGTCATGACGTCGGTGCCCCCTCGCTCCCCGCAGCGTACCGCGAGACGCAGACCTGACAGTGGCCGCCTTGCGGCAGGCGCTGCGTGATCAGTACGCCTTCTGAGGAGCGGCCGCTTAGTCGTCCGCGCCGAGCTCCCTGGCGACCAGGGCCAGTCCGTCGTGGATGAATTGGGCGTCGTCGCCCAGGTTCAACAGTGTGGCCCCGGCCGCCGCCCAGCGCAGGTTGTCCTCACCGGTCCCGCCGAAGATCCCCACCGGCTTCCCGGCGGTCACGCACTTGGCCATGGCATCCTCGGCGAGCGCGTCCGTCTCCGCAGCGCACTCCGCGTAGGCTTTGCCCAGCGACTGGGCGAGATCGTTGCGTCCGACGATGAACCCGTCCGCACCCGGGAGTGCGCACACCTCGTCGAGTATGCCGACGAAGTCGACGGTCTCGATCAATGAACCACAGCATGGTGTTCTCGTTGCCCGAGCTTACGTAGGAATCGAGATCGGCCCAGAACCCGCTGGGCCGGTATGGCCCCACCCCTCGCCGTCCAAGAGGAGCGTACTTGGCCTCCCTGATGCAGTCGAGGACCTCCTGCATCGTGCGCATGTTCGGCACGAGTACGCCGTCCGCGCCCCAGTCGAGGGCCTTCTTGATCCAGGGGCCCGACACGAACGGCGTTCGCACGACCGCGAACATGGGAGACGGGGCGAGCACCTCCAGAGTCTGCTGCAGCGTGATCTCGTTCCACAGCGCATGCTCCCAATCGAGGATGCACCAATCGGGGCCGACCGCGAGAGCCGCCTCTACGACGGCCGGCGAGCCGAGGTCGAAATTGGTGCCACGCACCGTCTGGCCCGCCTTACAGCAGGCTAGGCTTTCTTTGCAGGCGAACGGGCTCATCAGGGCTCCTTGAGTTCGACGATCACCTCCGCCTCGACGGCGATGTCGCCCCACAGCGAGGCGACGCCGAAGGCGGAGCGTGCATGGAATCCGGCCTCACCGAAGACCTCGACCAGCAGACCGGAGCAGCCGTCCGCGACCTCCGGCGAATCCGTGAACCCGGGGGCTGCGTTGACCATGAACAGCAGCTTCACGACCTGCTTGACCCGGTCGAGGTCGCCGGCCTGGACCTTGAGCGTCCCGAGCAGGTTGACGGCGGTGAGACGCGCGGCCGCCCGTGCTTCCTCGACGGAGACGGTCTCCCCGACGCGGCCGCATACCCACGAACCGTCGGTCCTGAGCGGCCCGTGGCCCGACAGGTAGACGACGGTCCCGACCTGCCGACAGTCGACGATCTTGCTGGTCGGCGCCGGCATCACCGGGAGCTCTATGCCCATGTCGCGCAGCTTCGCCTCGATGTTCACGGTTGAGCCTCCTCCTCAGTGGGCCCCGCGAACCGTCTGGGCCAATCCTCGCCCGGGCAGCGCGCCGGTACGGGCGGAGTCCCTGACGACGGGGACCCCGTTCACGATCACGTGCTTGACACCAACGGCCGGCCCCCTGTCGCCGAGGTCACTCGCCCTGTCGCACAGCACGAGGGATATGAAGGACAAAGGGCCATCGGGCGGGGCCGAACAAGGGGAGTGGGGGCTGAGGTGCGTGGTTGGTCGGGGGCTGTAGGTGCTGGGCGGGGTCCTGCGGGGTGGCGATGGACGGGGACCGGTGGCAGCGAGCCGGAGCACGACTCCGGAGGGGCTCGCCCGCTCGAAGGTCCGGACGGTAGAAAGGTGCAGCCGTAGGCAGGGGCGTTGCTCCGGAGGGCATTCACCCGGCCTGCGCCTCTGCCGAGAGCGCCCGCAGGTCCTCTTTCCATCAAATGACCGGCCTTGGGGACCTTCTCAGCCCCGTCCACCAGGGGAAGGAGGCGCGATGCCCCTGAGTCGAGGTGTGGCCCTCCGCCTGATGGCGGCAGCGGTGGTGCTGGCGGGCGCAGTGCCGCCTGCTGCCGCCCACAACGGTGCTGTGGCGATCGCCCGCCCCGGTCAACGGCATCGCTGCCGACGGCGACCTGAGCGACTGGCCGGTGTCCGGCCTGACGCGGTACCAGGTGGCCCGGCACGAAGGCGGCTCCCGGGTGCGCGATGGCGGCGACTTCGCGGCCAGCTTCCGGGTCGGTTGGGACCCGGGTTACTCGGTGTCCGTGCCGGCGGCGCGGTATTCCGTCCGCAGCGGTAGCGGCCGCGGTCGCGGCGACCCAGTAGTCGTCGAGGTGCCCCCCGGGGGCCATGCCGAGGTTGGTCTGCATCTGCCTCTGACCACTGGGCAGGCGGTCCGCGCCGGCGCCGTGGTCCGTGTGCGGTCAGGTCCTGGAGCTAAGGGAGAGTTGGCTGTCGCTCGGAATTCCTGATGGCCTGCCTGCGGCGCGCCGCGTTGGCGCGACCTGCGAGGACGCCGAGGGAATGCTGTGGGTGGCGATGGCGGGCGGTGGGCCGGTGTGCTACGACGGCATCGACTTGGCGGTCTACGGGGTGGCCGACGGCCTGCCCAGCGCAGAAGCCAGCTGCCTGCTGAGCGACGATCACGGCCGGCTCTGGGTAGGGGCCGACCAGGGGTGCAGGGCAGGTGGTGGGTCGAGCGCTGTAAGATATTGAGCTGGTTTACATTGGGCAGACGGAAAGAGCGAAGCCCCCCGCCGCGGGGCGGCGGGGGGCTTCCGAGATGGTGGGCGATACTGGAATCGAACCAGTGACCTCCTGCATGTCAAGCAGGCACTCTAACCAGCTGAGCTAATCGCCCACCCATAGCCGCTTTTGAGTCCCCAAATATAACCTCTGGCCAAGGAGAGGGCAAGGCTGGGTGTGTGGCGGAGTGGCCGGCAGGCCGCCGCCGAACTATCTTCGGCCCCGCCGGCTTGCTCATCGGCGCCCGGCCGGTTGCCGTCACCCGGAGGACGATCGTGCGCCTCACCGTCTTGTCATACCAGCGCAACCGCAACCCGAACCTGGAGGCCTGTGAAGGAGAGTACATCCAGCGCCTGCGTCGGTACGGCGAGTTCGAGCTGCAGACGGTGCGCAAATGGAGCGATCTGGCCGGTGTGCCCGACCGATTCGCTCATGGCTGCTACCGGGTCGGGATGTGCGTGGAGGGCCGGCAGCACGATTCGGCCGGGTGCGCCGCACGGGTTCGCGAACTGCTGAACCTGGGTCACGCACACCTGGTTTTCATCGTCGGCGCCGCCGAGGGTATGCCGGCGGCGGTGGCGTTGCAGCTGCACGAACGCTGGTCGCTATCGCCGTTGACCTTCTCCCACCAGCTGACACGGTTGATTCTGCTTGAAGTGCTGTATCGGTCCTTCGACCTGCTGCACGGAGGGCGGTACCACAAATAGCCGCAGGTTGCCCCGCTGGGCGCCCGCGGCGCTGCCTGGGGAGGCTAGGCGTTGCCTGGGGAGGCCAAGGGGCTGCCTACGGAGGCCAAGGGGCTGCCTGCGGAGGCCAAGGGGCTGCCTGCGGAGGCCAAGGGGCTGCCTGCGGAGGCCAAGGGGCTGCCTGCGGAGGCCAAGGGGCTGCCTGCGGAGGCCAAGGGGCT
>CAITNQ010000472.1 GCA_903893785.1 uncultured Gemmatimonadota bacterium | reverse complement strand
GCCAACTCGTCGTCACCCGCCAACGTGCGCAGGTCAGCGTCGCGCGGTCTGAGCAACCGGGCCACCGGGTAGAATTCCCCGGCCATGACCGAGGCGTGCTCGCGGGCCGCTGCCGCCGAATCCGCGGTCACCGACTGCCGGTATTTCCACCGACGCGGGAACGGCATGGCATCGAACGCGGCGACGACCGAATCCACGGGCACGGGGGAGAACGCCGTCTTCATGTCCTCCGAGCTGGAGTTGGCGAAGGCCGTCTCGCCGGCGTCGATCTCGGAGTAGGTGGCGCCGTTGGTGAGGCGGAGCATGTGGCCGTTGGCCGCGGTGTCGGTGGCCGCCACCCCGACGACCGCCCGGCCGATGACCCGGAACCTGTGGTTGGCCGTGACCGACGAGTCGTCGTTGACCTCGAACAGTTTGGAGGTGCCGTAGTTGACCACCAGCGGTTCGGCCGGGGCGACGTTGCCGATGCTGACGTTGTTGGCCTTGACCTTCAGCCCGTTGGTGGCGTCGGTGTCGAGCCGGATGTAGTCACCCGGCGAGTCCCATTGCAGTTGCCCGTAGAGTCCGGTGTTCGAGGCATCCCCGTGGGAGGCCGCGGGATGTACCGTGGCCGTGGACGGTCGTCAACCGAACACCGTACAGCCGCAGAGACCCACTGTAACGGGGCCTGACCCCGACCCGCGCCGAGCCGGGCCGGCGTCAGCGCCCCCCCTAACGCAGCGGGGCCTGGCCGCGCTTGTCACCGCGCGAGCGACACCCTGCGCACGGCCGGTTGACGCTCCCCAATGGGGTGGACAGACCCAACGGCCAACGTACCGTTTCCTGGCGACGAGGTGTATCGATAGCAAGGTAATCCGATCGCGAGCACAGGGTGGAGGCAGTGCGCCTGGCCAGTGATCCCGAGGTGATGGACGTGCAGGTGGAGCGTTGGCTGGGGATGGGCCAGGGGAACACCGGTCGCTGGCGCCGCGAGTTGGCCAGGCGGGGTGAGGCGGAGGTCTCTGGCCAAGGCCAACCTGCCCGGCTTGACGGAGGAGGCCAGTCAGCTGCAGCGCGAGTCGGAGTGGCCACGTCGAGAGCACGTTACGTTGGGGGAAGCCGTGGCCTTCCTGTCACGGGACCGGCAGTGGCTCGCCACCGGTCCATCGCCGAGCACCGCACGCGCTGGAGTCCCGAGGGGTGTGCCGCTTGCTGGCGGTGCCTCGGAGCGGTCTCTATGCGTGGCAGCGACGTTCGCCGAGTACGCAGTCAGAGGAGCACTGGCGCCTCGTGAGGGGCATCGTGGGGCTGTTTGGGGCGCACCACGGGCGCCCCGGCGGCGCGAAGATGACCCGCTTGCTCGGGGTCGAGGGCTGGTCGGTGGGCAAGGGCCGAGTGGCCCAGCGGATGCGCCACCTGGGTAGGCGCTCCATCATCCGCCGGGCCTGGGGGGCCACCACCGGTTCGCGGCACCCGTGGCCGGCGGCCCCCAACTGGCTGGCCCGGCAGTTCCGCGTTGCCAAGCCCAACCAAGCTTGGGTGTCCGGCCTGACCTACCTGCGGACATGCCGAGGGTAGCTCCACCTGGTGGCGGCGCGGGGCCTGCATTCGCCCCTGGTGGTGGGCTGGGCCTTGGGTCGCTCGCTGAGCCACCACACGTGTTGGCAGTGTTGCG
>CAITNQ010000471.1 GCA_903893785.1 uncultured Gemmatimonadota bacterium | reverse complement strand
GGCCGCCGCCGCCCGACTGGCCCCGGCCGCGCGGACCGCGGCGCTTCGGCTGCTGCCCCTCATCCGCCTCCGTCAAACTCGGTGCCAGGCCTTCCCACACCGGCTCGATGCGGTTGGCAGCCAGCACCTGCTGCAGGTCGTGCAGATCGCGGTCGCCCACGAAGGTCACGGCCACGCCTTCCCGACCCATGCGGCCCGCGCGGCCGGTGCGATGGGTGTACGTCTCGGCATTGCGTGGAAAGTCGTAGTTGATGATGTGCGAGACGTGGCTGAAATCCAGCCCGCGGCCGGCCACGTCGGTGGCGATCATGAACCGCACCTGCTTCTGGCGAAAGCGGTTGAAGATCGATGTCCGGCGCTCCTGCGCCAGGCCGCCGTGGATGATCTCCACCGACTTGATGCGGCCCTGCAGTTCGCGGTACAGGTCGCCGGCCCCGTCGCGTGAGTTACAGAACAGGATCGCCTGCCGGACGCTGTCGTTGTCGACGTACTCAAGCAGCGCGTCCAGACGATTGCGGCGGGCCACATGGCGGAAGTGGTGCTTGAGCGACTGCGGCGCCACTTGGTCGCGGTTCAGCCGGATCTTCACCGGATCGCGCAGGTACTGCTGCGCGATCCGCTCAATCTCAGCCGGCATGGTTGCCGAGAAGAGCAGCGTCTGGTGCTCCTGGATCATGCACGACATGATAAAGTCGATGTCTTCGACAAAACCCATCTTCAACATCTCATCGGCTTCGTCCAGGACCGCCGTGCGCACCTGGCTGACATCCAGGCGGTAGTTCCAGATCAGGTCAATCAGGCGGCCCGGCGTGGCTACCAGCACGTGGACGCCGTGGCGCAGCTTGGCCTTCTGGATGTCCATGTCAAAGCCGCCGAACACGGCGAACGGCGCAATCTGAGTGTGACGGGCGATGTTATCGACCTCGGTCACATACTGCAGCGCCAGTTCGCGGGTTGGCACCAGAATGAGCACCTGGATGGCTTTCAGACTCGGATCGACTCGCTGGATCAGCGGAATGGCACAGGCGGCGGTCTTGCCTGAACCCGTCTCGGCCAGCCCCACCACGTCGTTACCGGCGAGAACCGGCGGGATGGTCTGTTCCTGGATCGGGGTCAGGTCGGCAAACCCCATGTCGTCCAGGGCCTGCAGTATTTCGGGCTGCAATTCGAGTTCTGCGAACTTCATACGCGGTTACACATACCTTCCCTGACAGAAACAGCGGTGGTGGAGCGGAGCCTGCGGCCAAGCGGGGATGGGGCGGGGAGTGGAGCGAGGTCGAGGCGGGAGTCCTTCGTGGAATACTTCATCAGTATGAAGGTAACAGGAAGCGCCAGTTCCGCAACTCCCCGCCGGGACCGGGGGCGGCAACGGGCCGGATTGCGTCGGCCAACGGGCCGGGTATCTTCTTCCCGGACGGGCCGCGCGGCGGCGTGGCGCACCGATACCAAGGATTCCACCTCACACCAGGATAGCAGACATGCCCGCCCTGCGTTACGCGGCTATGGGCCGCACCGGCGTCCGTGTCAGCCGCGTCTGCGTCGGCACCGACATCCAGCTCACGCCCGACCAGTTCGCTCCGGTGCTTCAGCGTGCCGGCGAGTTGGGCGTCAACTTCATAGATACTGACTACAGCTACGCCTACTCCGGTGACAGCGGCACGTCAGGCCAATCTTGGGAGGCCGTGCGTCAGTGGCTACAGGGTGTGGACCGGTCGCAGGTGGTGCTGGCCGCCAAGACCTACGACCCGACCCCGGATGGGGCATTCCGGCACGTCGAGGACTCGCTGGTCGGACTGGGCACTGACTACATCGACTTCTTCCTGCTGCACGGTCTGAACACCCTGGAGGACTGGGAGCGTTTCCGGCCGGCGCTGGAAGGCTGCCTGCGGGCCAAGGACCAGGGACTGGTGCGCCACGTGGGCCTGTCGACGCATACCGTTACGCTGGCACGGGAGGCGGCCCTGCACCCTGAACTGGAGGTGCTGCTGGTGACCCTCAACGCGACCGGCAAGGTGATGAAGCGCTCGGGGAGCCCGGCCGAAATGCAGGCCGCCATGCAGGTGCTGCACCAGCAGGGGCGGGGGGTGTACGTGATGAAGTCGCTGGCTCGCGGCCGCGTGTTCTGGGAGCAGGATATCGAGGCCGGTGCCGGCGCTCCCAACCAGCTGAGCCACGACGATGTGCAGCGTGCCCTGGGGTACGTATTCCGCTGCCCGTGGGCCCACGCGGCCACTATCGGCATGCGCAGCGTGGCAGAGCTAGAGGAAGACGTGGCCATCGCGGCCGCTGTCGACGCCGAAACCGGGCGCTGGGAGGTAGCGGCTACTGCCGCCTGAGTCTGGCACCAGCGAGGGCGGCCAGCGTCACACCGCCCCGCCTTCGCCCCTGCCGGCGCGCTGCTGGCTCAGCCCTGGCTTTTCTCCTGTGCCTTGGCCCAGGCATCGCGCAAGCCCACGGTGCGGTTGATCACCAGTCGATCGGGGCGCGAGTCCGTGTCGATGCAGAAGTACCCCAGCCGTTCAAACTGGAAGCGGTCGCCCACCGCCGCCGTTGCCAACCCCGGTTCCACATAGCAGCAGGGCAGCACTCGCAGCGACTCGGGGTTCAGGTTGGTGATCCAGTCAGTGCCCTCGGGCACGGCCATCGGGTCTTCGGCCAGGAACAGCCGGTCGTAAAGGCGCACCTCGGCCGTGGCGGCCGTTGCCGCCGCCACCCAGTGCAGGGTCGACTTGACCTTGCGGCCATCCGGTGCATCGCCGCCGCGGGTTGCCGGGTCGTAGGTGCAGCGCAGTTCCACGACCTCCCCGGCCTCGTCCTTGACCACCCCGACGCAGGTGATGAAGTAGGCGTATCTCAATCGGACTTCGCGCCCCGGCGCCAGGCGGAAGAACTTCTTCGGCGGCTCCTCGAGGAAGTCGTCGCGCTCGATGTAGAGCACCCGCCCGAAGGGTACCCTGCGCGTTCCGGCCGCAGGGTCCTCCGGGTTGTTGACCGCCTCCAGCTCCTCGACCTGCCCCTCAGGGTAATTCTCGATCACGACCCGCAGCGGATCGAGCACGCCCATCACCCGGCACGCCGTGGCATTGAGGTCGTCGCGGACACAGCTGTCCAGCTTGGCCACGTCGATGTTGTTGTCGCGCTTGGCCACCCCCATGTCCTGCCAGAACCGGCGGATGGCCGCGGCGGTGCAGCCACGACGGCGCAAGCCGCGCAGCGTCGGCATGCGCGGATCGTCCCAACCGCTGACATGACCTTCTTCGATCAGGCGCAGCAGGTGCCGTTTGGAGGTCACCGTATACGTGATGTTGCCACGCGCGAACTCAATCTGTCGCGACGGGAAGATGCCCAGCTTGTCGATGAACCACTCGTACAGAGGACGATGGATCTCGTATGCCAGGTCGCACAGCGAGTGGGTCACTCCCTCCAGCGAGTCGCTTTGCCCGTGGGCCCAGTCATACATCGGGTAAATGCACCAGCGATCGCCCACCCGCTGGTGGTGGACGTGACGGATTCGGTACATGACCGGGTCGCGCAGGTTGATGTTTGGCGAGGCCATGTCAATGCGCGCTCGCAGGACCCGGGTCCCGTCAGCAAACTCACCGGCCCGCATGCGCTCGAACAGGTCGAGATTCTCGGCCACCGCCCGGTCGCGCCAGGGGCTGGCGGTGCCCGGTTCGGTCAGGGTGCCG
This sequence comes from uncultured Gemmatimonadota bacterium, assembly GCA_903893785.1. Classification (GTDB taxonomy): domain Bacteria; phylum Latescibacterota; class UBA2968; order UBA8231; family UBA8231; genus CAITNQ01. The sequence continues at coordinate 3,612 of CAITNQ010000471.1, read as the reverse complement.
CGGGACAGCCTGATCTCATCGGCCGACTGATCGTCGACGTAGGCCAGACCCATGCGGATCAGCTGCACGGCCCAAGTGTACAGCTGCTCGAAGTAGTCGGAGGCGTAAAACTCGCTCTCCCCCCAGTCGAAACCCAGCCAGCGGATGTCTTCCTTCTGCGCGTCGACGAACTCCTGCGCCTCTTTCACCGGGTTGGTGTCGTCGAAACGCAGGTTGCAGCGTCCGCCGAAATCCTGCGCAATGCCAAAGTCGATGCAGATGGCCTTGGCGTGGCCCAGGTGCAGGTACCCGTTCGGCTCCGGTGGGAACCGGGTGACCACGGCGGCGAATCTGCCCGAGGCCAGATCGTCGGCAACTTCGGCCCGAATGAAATCCATCGGCGGCTCGCGCCGCGAGGCACTGTCTGTGTCGCTCATGGGACGTCGAACTCGCAGGGAAGGGCGGACCGACTGCCGCGCCCGCCACGCCCATCGGCGGTAAGCGGCGGTGGGCCGAACAGAGGGATGCTCAGGCTTGAGTAAGGGCTCAATCTAAATGAAACCGCCCGACCCCGCCACGCCGCTTGAGGCCGGCCAGGTGGGTGCCTACATTGGTGCACGCGCAGCGCCGCCCGGGAGGGACACGTGGCTCGGCCGATCGGCTCTCCCGAGCGCTGCCGCTGCCGCCGTCGTCGCCGGCCGGAGCCCGGACCACCGACCACCCGACACAGGACAACGCCGCCCATGGCACGGGTCAACGACAACTATCTCAAGCTGAAAGCCGGCTATCTGTTCCCGGAGATCGCCCGTCGCGTGCGCGCTTTTGCCGAAGCCAACCCGGGCGCCGATATCATCCGCCTGGGGATCGGCGATGTGGTCAAGGCCATTCCACCGTCGATCGCGGCGGCCATGGCGGCGGCCGTCAACGAGATGACCGACGATGCCACCTTCCAGGGGTACCCCCCGGAGCAGGGCTACGCTTTTCTGCGCCAAGCCATCGTGGCGGGTGACTTCGCGCCGCGCGGCGTCGAGGTAGACCCGGACGAGGTTTTCGTTTCAGACGGATCCAAGTGCGATTCGGGCAACATCCAGGAGATCTTCGGGCTGGACAACGTGGTCGCCCTCACCGACCCCGTCTACCCGGTGTACTGCGACAGCAATGTCATGGCGGGTCGCACCGGCGCTGCCGACGAACAGGGACGTTACGCGGGCCTGGTCTACCTGCCGTGCACGGCCGCCAACGGCTTCGTGCCGCCCCTGCCCACTCAGCACGCCGACATCGTCTACCTCTGCTCGCCCAATAACCCCACCGGTGCGGTGATGTCGCGCGACGACCTGCGCGCCTGGGTTGCCTGGGCCCGGGCTGCGAAGGCCGTGCTGCTCTTCGATGCGGCCTACGAAGGCTACATCACTGACCCGGCCATTCCCCACTCCATCTATGAAATCGACGGCGCCCGCGAGGTGGCCATCGAATTCCGCAGTTTCTCCAAGAACGCAGGTTTCACGGGCCTCCGCTGTGGGTACACGGTGGTGCCCCGCCAGCTGCAGGGGTACTCGGCTGGAGGCGAGGCCGTCAGCCTGCATCGGCTGTGGCTTCGCCGCCACGCCACCAAGTTCAACGGTGTGGCCTACCCTGTGCAGCGGGGCGCCGCCGCCGCCTACAGCTCGGAAGGGGCCGCGGCAGTGCGGCAGCTCATCGCCTTTTACCTGGAGAATGCCCGCGTCATGCGGGAGCGCCTGTCGGCCATGGGCATCACCGTGTACGGCGGCGTGAACGCTCCTTACCTGTGGCTGCGCACGCCCGCGAACCAGGACAGCTGGTCGTTCTTCGACCTGCTGCTGCAGCGCGCCCATGTGGTGGGTACGCCCGGGGCGGGTTTCGGCGCCGCGGGCGAAGGTTTCCTGCGGTTGTCGGCGTTCAACCATCCGGGGCGCATCGCCGAGGCCATGGACCGGATCGCCCGCCTGTGAACCCGCGTCGAGCCAAAATCGTCTGCACCATCGGGCCGGCGTCGCAGTCACCGCCGCAGTTGCGCCGATTGATCGAGGCGGGCATGGACGTGGCCCGCCTCAATTTCTCCCACGGCGCCGCTGCCGATCACGCCGCGGTCATTGGCAATGTGCGCGCCCTGGCAACCGAGGTGGCGCGCCCTGTAGCCGTGCTGCAGGACCTCCAGGGCCCCAAGATCCGCCTCGGAAAGCTGCGCGGCGGTCAGGCCGTGCTCGCGCCCGGCCAGGCCTTCGTGCTGCAGCCGGGTCTGGGCGAAGGCGACAGCGAGCAGGCGGATCTGTCTTACCCCCATTTGGCCGGCGATGTGCGGGCTGGCGACACCGTGCTGCTCAGCGACGGGCTGCTCCGCCTGGAGGTAACTCGGGTGGTAGGTAGCCGGGTCGAGTGCTGCGTGCTCGACGGTGGGGTGCTGCGCGAGCGTGCCGGCATCAACCTGCCCGGGGCGGCTCTGCGGATGCCGTCGCTGACCGACAAGGACCGGGCTGACCTGGCCTTTGGTGTGGCTCAGGGCGTCGACTACATCGCCCTGAGCTTCGTCCGCCGGGCGGCCGATGTGGTGGAGCTCAAGGACCTGTTGGCCGCGGCCGGCGCGCGGATACCGGTGATCGCCAAACTGGAGAAGCCCCAGGCCATCGAGGCCCTCGATGAGATCCTTGAGGTGGCCGATGGTGTGATGGTAGCCCGCGGCGACCTGGGTGTGGAGCTGTCGCCGGAGCGCGTTCCGTTCATCCAGAAGACCATCATCCAGCGAGCGGCCCAAGCCCATGTGCCGGTGATCACCGCCACGCAGATGCTCGAGTCCATGATCGGCAACCCTCGGCCCACCCGTGCTGAGGCCTCGGATGTCGCCAACGCGGTCTTCGACGGCACCGACGCGGTCATGCTGTCGGGCGAAACCTCCATCGGCGCTTATCCCATCGAGACGGTGCAGATGATGGACCGGTTGGTGCGCGAAGCCGAGACACACCTGGTCTTCCACCCGGTTCGCCGCCGCCGCATGGGCGACAACCCCTGTCCGGGATTTGCCGATGTCGTGGCCGAAGCCGCCACCTATGCCGCTGGTAGCCTGGGTGCCGCCGCTATCGTGGCGTTCACGCAGTCCGGCTTCACGGCGCGACTGATCTCCAAACATCGCCCGACCACGCCCATCATTGCTTTCACTCCCGCGCCCGAGGTGTACCGCCGTCTGGCTCTGCTATGGGGCGTAACGCCGCGCTTGGCGGCGCCGTGCCGCGACGCCGACGAACTCGTCGCCGCGGCCGACGCGCAGCTGCTCGCCGAAGGGGTGGCGGCGCGCGGCGATGCGCTAGTTTTCCTCTCCGGGAGGCCCACCGGGGTAGCCGGGACGACGAACCAACTGCGGCTGCACCGCGCCGGCGACAGGCTCGGTTGAGCCGCTGCGCCGCGCTGGCGACAGGCTAGCCCGACTGGCCAGCGCCGGCTGGGCCGGGCCGTGGTCAGGCCCGGCTGGGCAGCTGCACTGCGCTGGCGACAGGCTAGCCCGACTGGCCAGCGCCGTCCCCGACGGGCCGCCCGCGGTGCCGTCCCCGACAGTCGAGCGGCTCGCCTAGGTCCTCGGAACCAACCCCCGCCGGACGGCGCCGGCGCTGCCGTGTTCGGCTG
>CAITNQ010000470.1 GCA_903893785.1 uncultured Gemmatimonadota bacterium | reverse complement strand
TGGTTGGCAACAGATGCACGGGGCCGGGCCCGTGCGGCAGGACGGCCGGGCGTTGGCCCGGTAGGCCGGATCGAGGGAGGGCGGCGCAAGCATGGTTGGCACGGGTGGCGCTGGAGGCGCGGTCAATCAGTCCGGCTGCGGTGCGGACGCGCCGACCCACGGTAGGACGGCAGCGAGGGGAATCGCGCGGCATGCCGCGTCGGGCCCCGGCCGCGGGCCAGCGCGGCCATGCTGCCCCCGAGCAACCCGGCAACGCCGCCCGCCAGGGCGTACGCAACCGTTGGGCGCGGCTCCGGGTCCAACGGCGGTTCGGCCGCGGCAATGACCTCGATCCCCGGCGTGCCCGGGGTTTGCTCCAGGCGCAGGAGCTCATATTGGGCGGCCACGCTGCTCAGCAGGCTCTGAGCCAGGTCGCGATGGCGTTGAAGGCGGCCGTACTGAGTGGCCAGGGCAGGAAAGGCCAAGGCGGCTGCGGCCGGCTCCCGCAGCAGCTGCTGGTTGCGAGAGGAGAAATCCTGCAACCGCGCCTCTGCCTGCTGCAGCTGCGCTTGGAGGCTGTCCAGGCGGGCGAGCGCCACGGCCGGGTCGGCCGCGCTGCGTTCCACCCGCAGGGCCAGCAGGTGTGCCTCGAGCGCCTCCACATACCCCCTCGTCAGCTGACCGGCCAGGTCGGGCCTGTCGGCCGTGACCTTGATGGTCAACACCCCGTCGGCTGGGTCCTGCTCGAACCGGGCGTGCTGGCCCAGCCAGGCCAGGGCACGGGCCTCCCGGTGACGCGCCAGGGCCGGAAGCGGCGGTGCGGACGCAACCGGCTCGGCAGGCCCTTGGGCCGCCAGGCGATCGACCAGCGTCTGCTCCAGCTGCCGGCCGCTAACGTTGAGGGTACAAGGGCGGTTAGCCACCCGCCGGGTCACGGGCACGCTGGCCAGGAACGCCAGGTACGGAGTGGTCGTGGTGCCGGCGGCGGAGGAGCGCGGGGCGCCTGCCAGACCCCGGTGACGACCCGAGGCGTCGGTTTGGTCGACGGGCAGGAGCTGGGCGGCCGACACGTACTCCGGCGGTCTGAGGCGGGCGGCCCCGGCACCAGCGACAGCGGCCAGCACGCCACAGCCCAATACCACCCAACGCCACCGCACCAGGGCGGCCAGCCTGCCTGCGGCTTCGACTTGCCTGGCCCCGTAAGGCTCAACCGAGGCTGCGGCCGTTGCAGACGGGGTACATTGACCGCCACCCCACTCGCTGACCAGGGCGCGGCGCACGCATACCGGCATGGCAACGAAACGCCAGCCGCTGTGCACCTGGCCATGCTGGCGCCGCTCCCACACCTGAATGGCCTCGATGCCCTCCAGCACCTGCCCTTGGGCCAGACGCAGGCGCAGGCGGAAGCGGGGCGCGGCGGCGACTGGCTGAGACAGCTCCACCCGCACCCCTCGGTCGCCGCACAGGTGCAGGCCCCCAGGCGAGGCGTCCACTGATCCATAGGAGGCCCGGAAACTGCCCTCCAGCGCCGTCACTTCGACCGGCTGCTCCACCACTGTCCGCGGGTAACGGCGCTGCTCCGGTTGTGCCATAGCCACGTCAGGTCCTCCGGGTGCGGGCGGGCAAGGGAGCAGAGGTGCCGGCCCCGATTGCCAGCGACGCGCGTGCAGTGTCAGTGGGCCGCGCGCCGCGTCAGCAGGCGCGCCAACTGCCGCAGCCGGCCCAAGTCCTCGTCGACTGCATGGCGCCAGGGCTGCAGGGCGCCCTGGGCACGCTTGTGTTGCAGGTAATCGGCCAGGAAGGCCAGGAACACGCCAGCGAAGGCCCCCACCGCCGTTCCCAGTACCGCGTACTTCACGGTCTTGGCAGCCGGATGCAGCGGCGCCTCGGCCGGGCTGATCACATCAATGCCGGTGGCTTCCTTCTCGCGCTGGAGCCGGAGCAGTTCATACTGCTCGGAGACCGTGATCAGCAGCTTCTCTTTGAGCCTGGCTTCCCGCTCGAGCGAGTCGAGTCGGGTACGCACCTCGGGCAACACCAGGTCGAAGCCATCGATGTTCTTCAAGAGGTTCTGGTTGGAGACTTTGAACGCCTCCAGGGCCCGTTGGATGGCGGCCATGTCCCGCTGCAGGGTGTCCATGCGGGCGCGGGTCACGGTCAGGTTCTGCTCGGTCTTGCCAGTGCTGTTCTGCAGCTGCCAGGCCCCCAGTTCGTCCACGTAGTTGTTGGCCACCTGAGCCGCCAGGTCAGGGAACTCGGCCTCCACGGTGATGGACAGGATGCCGTCCTTGGGGTCTTGCTTAAGGGTGGTCATGGACCCGAGCCAGCCCATGGCGGCCGCTTCGCGCGCCCGCTCGCCCACGGTATCCAAGGGCCGGGCGAACGCCAGGGCCGCGGCCGCTGTGTCCCAGTCCACCCCGTGGAACACGGCCCAGTCGATGAGCGTACGCCTGGCCGTGGTGCTGTCAGGCAAGAGGACGGCATAGGTCTTGCCCACCATGCGGCGTTTGACCGGCGTCCCCTGCAGCACGGCGACGAAGGGCACGGGTTTGGCCAGCGGGGAGCGGTTGGCGACGTTGGTGCTCAGATTGTCCAGGACGTCGGCCGACAACCCGGCGAACACCCGGGCCTCGGCCGTGAACGAGGCCGGTTGCAGCCGGGCATAGGCCACCGCCGCCAACCCCGCGACCAGCATGCAGGCACAGACCAGCCAGCGCCACCGGATGAGCGTGTTGACGTAGTCCCACAGCTCCACCGCGTCGTCGCCGTCGTCCCCCTCATCGCCGGCGCGTCCCGGCGGTCCGGCCACCTGGGGCCCGGCATCGCCCTGCAGCATCTGTTGGACGGCGGCCGGCACGCGGGTGAACCGCCACCCGGACAGGGCCTGCTCGGACCCGTTGCGCTCCCAGACGCGCACCATCTCGATGGGTTCAGTCTGTACGCCGCCGGGCAGCACCAGCGTGAGCAGATTGGGCCGGGTAGCCAACCACGGCGCCGCGGCGGCCATGGCTGCGGGCAGACGCAGGCAGACGCCGTCGGCCCCCAGATTGACGGTGGTGCAATCGAGCACCGGACCGTGGCCGAGGGTGTGGATCATGGCGCGCAGGGCCAGGGCTGACCGCGGGCGACGGCGCGGCTCTGGAGTGCCGAAAGGGCGCCCGTCGAGGGGCACGGCGCTCGGCGTCATTGGGTGATGTACCAGGCAGCGCCGGCCAGGGCCGCAGTACCGACCCAGACCAGCAGACGGCGGCCGTGCCACGCGGACGCGTGGTCTGGCTTGGCCGGCACCACCAGGGTGGCGCCGGGCGGCACGCCCGCATCGAACCACGCCCGGCGGAAGGCGGGCCGGAGCAGACCGTTGGCGCGAACCAAGTACGCCTTGCCGCGGTCGGCGTTGGCCAGGAGCCCGCCGACATCGGCCACGTACGAACTGGCCTTCTGGCCCGGCAGATACTGGACCAGGCCGGGCATGCGTACTGCCCCCTCCACCGCGATGGTGTAGTTGCGGGGCGGAATGTAGATGTCGTCGCCGCTCTGCAGCACAATGTCTTCGCGTTCGTCGCCGCCCAAGGCCCGCTCCATGTCCAAGGCCACCCGACGTGGTTCGGAGACAACCTCTGACACCACCTGGCCGGTGGGCACGCCGGCACTGTCCACCAACGCCCGCTGTCGCATCACCTCCCAGTTACGGGAGAAACGGCCCCCTTCCAGGAAAGCCTGCTGCGACAGGCCGCCGGCGCGCTCGACCACGCTCGACAGCCGCTCGTTGAAGACCACCAATACATAGGTCCCCGGGAATTTGACCTCGCCCCGCAGGGTCACGGAGCGCGGCCGGTCCCAGAAAGGCAAGCGACGCACGAAGACCATGTCGTGGTTCTGCAGGGCCAGGCTGTCGCCCCCCGCCACGGTGGTTTTGAAGGCCTCGTACGGCGGTGTCCGCGTCGGGTCCAGGCGGGTGACCTCCACCTCCACGGCATAGGCATCCAGCGTCAGCCCGCCCGACTGCGCGATCAGGTCGCTCAGCCGCATGCCCAGGGTCATCTCGTACTCGCCAGGCAAGCGCACCTCGCCCTGCACGGCCACGGTCAGGCGGTCGCGGAAACGCTCGGCGGCGTAGAGGCGGATCTCGTCCCTACTTTCCAGTTCCATGTCCGCGGTGCGGTCGAGCACGTCGCTGAGGACGAACGGCAGGATGGTCTTCTTGCCAGTGGCTTTGTCCAACCGCAGCACATCACCCCGCGCCAGGTGCGTCAGGGCCAGGAAGTCAGGATCGCCCAGGCCGGCATAGGTGAACAGCACATCGTACAGCGTCAGGTCGCGCGCCAGCGTGTAGTCGCCTGGCTGCTTGACGTGGCCAGACAGGGTTACCTGCTTGTCACCGCCGGCCAACTGGTACGCCGAGCTGATGACCAATCGGTCCTCTGGCTGGAGCAGAAAGCCCTGGGGAATGGCTTCGTCGAGGTTCAGGACCATCTTCTCCTTGACGAACTTGGGGCCCACGCGGATCAGCAGGCAGCGCTCGCGCACCGCATCTTCGAACAGCTGCGCCTGTTTGAGCAGGCCACCGATGTTTTCGGTCTCGGGGGTCAGCTCGTAGGTGCCGGGGTACACCACGCCCGTGCCTTCGACAAAGACCACCCGACCACGGATGCCGGTGGGCAACGGGCGGATGGTGATCTGGTCCTGGTCCTGGAGGGCGACATCTTTGGCCGGCGTGCGGGTCAGGTCTACGTCGGTCAGAATGATGCCCTTGATCGGATCGATGCGGCGAATCTGCACGCGGCTGCGGGCCGCGTCCGCCGCCAAGCCGCCGGCCATCTCGATCAGGTCAGCAAGTGACTCGTCTGGTTTGAGCTCATAGATGGACGGCCGTTTGACGCGCCCTTCGATCGAGGCCATGCGCGCCCGATAGGGTATGGTCACCACATCGCCGGCGCGCAGGACGTACGACTGGATGTTGATGTCGCCCTGCGTCAGCAGGTCATACAGGTCCAGGTTCACCGTGCCGTTGGCGCGCTTGATCCGAATGCTGCGCAGACTGCCCCGAGCGGTGATGCCGCCGGCCTTGGTCAGGGCGTCCATGAGCAGCACCAGGGGCCGGTCAAAGGTGTAGCCGCCG
>CAITNQ010000469.1 GCA_903893785.1 uncultured Gemmatimonadota bacterium | reverse complement strand
TGGTGGTGGATGACAATGCGGGTGGGGTGCCCGAAGCCATCTTGGGGCGCATCTTCGACCCTTACTTCACCACCAAACCCGTGGGCAAGGGGACCGGGATCGGATTGGCGATCGCGCGCGGCATTGTCGTTCGCCACGGCGGCACCATCGAGGTGCACAACCGGCCTGGCGAGGGCGTGGCTTTTACCATCGCGCTGCCGACCCTCACCTCCCAGCAAGCCAGCCTGCCCCCCGGTTGAGGTGGCCCTGCCCGCGAACAGGCTGCGGCGCTCGGGTAGCGCCCCGCTGGGTCCGGAGACGCGGCGGCGCCCAAGCGGCCGTGCGATGGCGAGGCAGAGTCGCCGCCCCCCGGACCTCACCGCACTACCGCTGAACGGGCGATGGCGCCCCGAGGACGTGGTCTGCCCAAGCCCTGATGTCCGTCGCTGACCCGGCCGCAGTCGTGGGCAGCGGGCTCGGTAGATAGGCGAGGCAGGGAGTTGGGCAAGGGAGGGCGAGACGGGCGCCGCGGTACCCCCGTCGAGGCATACCACCGGCCCCGGCGATGGCCCAGTCCCCGTCAGCGATGAGAGGCGCAATGCGGCAGGGCCGCGCTGCGGTTGCCGGCGCCGACAGGCGACGGCGACGGATCGACGGTTCGGCCTTCACCCAACCCGAGCGCGGCACGCCGTGACGGACGCACAACACCAAGGGGACCCCCCTGACGGAGGGTCCCCCTGTTCCTGCGTGTGCTCCTCGTTCGACAGAGGCTAGGCCTGACCCTGAATCCTCATGCCATAGAAGGAGCGGTACACGAACACCGTCGACAGCAGGAAGAACGCCGCGGCCAGGAAATGCGCCGTGGCCGGCGCCAGGGTGATGGCCATCTCAACGGCGAGCAGGCCGAACAGGGTGGTGAACTTGATCACCGGGTTCATGGCCACGGACGAGGTGTCCTTGAAGGGATCGCCCACCGTGTCGCCCACCACCGTAGCCGCGTGCAGTTCGGTGCCCTTGGCGTTCAGCTCCGTCTCTACCAGCTTCTTGGCATTGTCCCAGGCACCGCCGGCATTGGCCATGAAAATGGCCTGGTACAGGCCGAAAATGGCGATGGAGATGAGGTAGCCGATGAAGAAGTAGTGGTGCAGACAGGCGAAAGCCAGGGTCGAGAAGAACACGCCCAGGAAGATGTTGAACATGCCCTTCTGGGCATACTGGGTGCAGATCTCGACCACGCGCTTGCTGTCAGCCACGCTGGCCTTCTCACCCCCGCCTTCCAGCTTGATGTTCTGCTTGATGAACTCCACGGCACGGTAGGCACCGGTAGACACGGCCTGGGTCGCAGCGCCCGTGAACCAATAGATCACCGCACCGCCGGTGATCAGGCCAAGCAGGAACAGCGGGTTGAGAATGGACAGGCCCAGGTTGACGCCGGCCGGGCCTTCCATGCCGTACTTGGCGCCCAACAACTGGATGATGGAGAAGATCAGGGTCGTGGCACCCACCACGGCCGTGCCGATCAACACGGGCTTGGCCGTAGCCTTGAAGGTGTTGCCGGCCCCGTCGTTCTCTTCCAGGTGCTCCTTGGCCCGCTCGAAGTTGGGCGTGAAGCCGAAGTCCTTCTTGATCTCTTCTTTGATGCCCGGAACGGTCTCAATGGTCGACAGCTCGTAGACCGACTGGGCATTGTCCGTCACCGGACCATAGGAGTCAACGGCGATGGTCACCGGACCCATGCCGAGGAAGCCAAAGGCCACCAGGCCGAAGGCGAACACGGCCGGGGCGGTCATGATCGTGCCCAGACCGGCCATGGAAACCAGATACGCACCGGCCATGAGGGTGATGATGGCAATGCCCATCCAGTAGGCCGAGAAATTGCCGGCCACAAAACCGGAGAGGATGTTGAGCGACGCACCACCCTCTTTCGAAGCCGCCAGCACCTCGCGCACGTGGCGCGAGTTGGTCGAGGTAAACACCTTGACCAGTTCTGGAATGACGGCGCCGGCCAGCGTGCCACAGGTGATGATGGTCGCCAGCTTCCACCACAGGGAGCTGTCGCCGCCCAGGTTCGGCACCAAGGCCGCCGACAGGACGTAGGTGACGGCAATGGAGATGACCGAGGTCAACCAGACCAGGGTCGTCAGCGGCGTCTCGAAGTTGAACTTGTCGGCCTGGGCGAAACGAGCCTTGGCCCAGGCCGTGTTGAGGGCATAGGACAGGGCGCTGGTGACGATCATGCCGACGCGCATGACGAAGATCCAGACAAGCAGCTGGATCTGAGTCAACGGGTTGCTCACGGCCAGCAGGATGAAAGTGATCAGGGCCACGCCGGTAACGCCGTAGGTCTCGAAACCGTCCGCCGTCGGGCCCACCGAGTCGCCGGCATTGTCGCCGGTGCAGTCGGCAATCACGCCCGGATTGCGCGCATCGTCTTCCTTGATCTTGAAGACGATCTTCATCAGGTCAGAGCCGATGTCAGCGATCTTGGTGAAGATACCGCCCGCGATACGCAGCGCGGCCGCGCCCAGCGACTCGCCGATGGCGAAGCCGATGAAGCAGGGACCGGCGTAGTCGCCCGGGATCACCAGCATGATGAACAGCATGATCACCAACTCCACCGAGATCAGCAGCATGCCGATGCTCATGCCGGATTTCAGCGGGATGGCGTTGGTCGGGTACGGCTTGCCTTCCAGGCTGGCAAAGGCAGTGCGCGAGTTGGCGAAGGTGTTGATGCGGATGCCAAACCACGCCACCGAGTAACTGCCCAGGATGCCCACGATGGAAAAGAGCACAATGATCGCCACCTGGAACGCCGGCGTGTGGCTCAGCACCCCGAAGTAGACCACAATGATGGCGGCGATGAAGGCCCACAGGATGGCGATGAACTTGCCCTGGGTAACCAGGTAGGTCTTGCAGGTCTCATAGATGAGCTCGGAGATCTCGAGCATGCACCGATGGACCGGCAGGTTCCGGATCTGGACAAATTGGACCAGGCCGAAGAGCATGCCGCCCAGGCAGATCACGAAACCGATCCAGAGCAGCTGCGAACCGGGCATGCCGAGGAATTCCGCAGAACCCAGATCGGGTAGCTTCAGTTCCGCTTCGCTGGCATAGGCCCCCGAGGCCATCAGCAGCGCCGTGAGGGCCAACAGCAGGGGCAGGATCCGTCCCAGGAGGCCACGCGCAGGCCTCCCGGCGACCGAGTCTGCCTTGGTGTGCGGTGCGCCAGAACTCATCGCTCCTCCTTGTTTCCGGGTAGGTGTACGATGACTGTCCGCAGCGGGGCCGCAGCAAACGGCAGCCGCGGCGGCAGCATTTGTCGGAGGAAGAAACACGCCCCCTGGAAGGGGCCTGTCAAGCGTTTTTCGCCCGCGGCACAGGCCGCGTCTCGTCCGGTCGTGGCCACACGTCAGCCGGGCCCGCAAGCAGGCGACCGCGGGCGCTCGGCAGGAGGCCACAGGGGGTGCGGTTCAGCGGATCTCGGCGGTCACGGCGAGGACCACTAGACGCAGGGCGGCGTTGGCGCTGATCAGGTCGATGCTGTCGATCACCTTGTCAGGAAACGGATTTTCCCACCGGTAACCGGACACCTGCGCCCAGGCCCCGCCACGGGTGCGCCCGGTCCACAGACTCGGCGCGCTAGCGCCGGGCAGACCGTCGTTCCAGTCCGTCACCTCCTGGCGGTAGCGCACCGGCACCCAGGCACAGGTGCCATCGCGGTACCCGACGCGGTAACGGCCCAGCAGGCCCGGGTAGGCCGGGCCGCGCTCGTAGATATCTGCCGGACGTTCGACCGGGGCTGACGCCACATGGGCGAAGTGCAGGGCGCGGGCGCGGGTGCCTACCGGGATGCCCGTGACACTGCCGGCGGCGGATCCGGGCGGGTCGCTGGCGGCCGCCAGCGCCACCACGGCGGCCGGGCCGCCCGCAATGCGGAAGGGCACGCCGTCCCACCACTGCAGGCCCACGGGTACGGGGCTCAGGTCGGCCCCTCCAGGCGCGGCCGCCCGGCCGCCGCAGGCCACCGCGGCGCTGAGCGAATGAGTGGCCGACCGCTTCAGGTCCAAGGGCAGGTACACGGTGGCCGCCACCGGCGTCGCCCAGTCGGCAAAACGCTGCCAGGCGCGCAGGGGTTGGTACCCCAACTCGTCCAGCGGCGGCTGGCGGCGCCAGCTCGCCTCGGCACCCAGCACGAAGGCGGTCTGGTGCTCGGGGCTCTGCCGGTACCCCCCGATGCGCCACCAGCTTGAGCCACTGAAACCCAACAGGCCCGTCGCCGCTGCCTGGGAGGCGAAGTTGACCACGTTGAGCGCTTCCCACCAGGCGCAGGCCAGCACGCGGAACCCCTGCTGGGCAAAGCTGGCAGCACTCGGGTACGTCGGCGCCGGGTCATAGTGCCAGTCGGCAATGATCACATCGCGCGGCAGCGCGGCGGCCGCCCGGGCGGTGTAATACGGCCGCCCGCCATTGTGCTCGGGGAGCAGCTGGTCACCCCACATCATAGTGGCCACGCCGCGGGCGGCGAGCCAGTCGTGCAGACGCGTCACTTCCTCGGCCAAGAGTTGGTCCGGGGCCACCCCGGCCAGGTCAGGGTGCACGCCGATGGGCCGGAAGGTGATCTCGTCGTGGCCGATATGAAAGGTGCGCGGGCGGAACACCTCGATGGCTTCGCTGAACAGGTCGAACACCAGCGGGTAGTAGCGCGGATCGCGCACATTGGCCACCCAGCGCCCCCATTGCGGGTCAGGGGCAGGATCTTCGGCCAGGGTCGCCCACTCGTTGCGGTCCAAGACCCAGCCGAAGTGACCGAAGACGGCTAGCTGCGGGATGACGTCGAAACCTAGCGACCGGGCATAATCGACCCAGGCGGCCAACTGCGCCGGTGCGGGCGCCTTGGGTTGGGCAACCTCGGGGTGGGAACGGTACTGCATCATGCCGTCCACCTCGAGGATCAGCGTGTTGTACTTGAGGCGGCACAGGGCCTTCACCCAGTCGCGGTACGCCGCCTCTTCGTCCACCCCGGGCGACATGGCGTGCCAGGCGCGCACGCCGCAATCGGGCCAATCGCGCACCACCAGCCTGGGCACGCGATAGGCCGGGCCGTCGGCCTCGAGCAGCTGCGCCAGCGTCATCAACCCATGGCGCACGCCCAGGGGGTCGGCGGCCCGCAGCGACATCGGGGAGCGCGTGCGCAGCACGTAGCCTTCGGGCGGCAGGCCCAGGGTGGTGTCGATGGCAATGCGCAGCGCGCCGGGGTCTTGGGTGGCGCCGGCGGCGACGGCGGCCACGCGGCACTCGCCCACCAACGGCGCGCAGGCCGCAAGGTACGTGGCCGCGGCTGCGGACTCAGGCTGCAGCACCAACGGGCGAGGCAGGCGGGTGAAGCCGCGCTGACGGGTGACCTCTTGCGGTCGCGGGATTAGCGGCAGCGCCACGGGTCGGCGTGAGGCCGGACGCTCCACCAAGGCGGCGGTTGACGAGGCCACCGGGGCGCGGAAAACGAGCTGGCCGAACTGCTCCGGCACCAAGAACGTCTCGCCAGTCAGGGGCGCCCAAGTGGACAGTTCGGGGGAGGCATACCGCTCGCGACAGAAATTAGCGCCCCAAGCGTCGCCGGGACTCGGCCGGCCGCCGAAGGCGGACCACGGCACGGCCATTTCCACAGTCCATTCACCGTCAGCCACCCGCGCGGCGGCGCGCCAAGCCACGGCCCAGGGAGCCGCCCCTT
>CAITNQ010000468.1 GCA_903893785.1 uncultured Gemmatimonadota bacterium | reverse complement strand
TGACGATCACCCAGGCTTGGGTGCAGACCATCGCCGGGCCGCGCCTGGGGGCGTTCTCCAGGCAGTGCGCCGAGGGCCTGGAGCCGGGCAGCCGGCTGCCCGTCTTCGTGCAGGCCAACCCGGACTTCCACCTGCCGGCAGATCCAAGCGTGCCGCTGGTCATGATCGGCGCCGGCAGTGGTGTTGCACCGTACCGCGGCTTCCTTCAGGACCGCGCCGAGACCGGCGCCGCGGGCCGCACCTGGCTGTTCTTCGGCGAGCGCCACAGCCGCACCGATTTCCTCTACCAGGCCGAGTGGCAGGCGCATCTGCGCCAAGGCACGCTCAGCCGCATGGACGTGGCCTTCTCGCGCGATACGGACCGCAAAGTCTACGTCCAGGACTGCCTGCAGGCTCGCGCCGCCGACCTGTTCGCGTGGTTGGAGGAGGGCGCGTGGGTGTATGTCTGCGGCGATCAGCGCCGCCTGGCGCCGGCTGTGCATGCCGCGCTGTCGACGGTGGTCCAGACCCAGGGCCACCGCACGGAAGAGCAGGCCCTGGCTTACCTGGACGAACTCAGTTCCGCAGGGAGGTACCGACGCGATGTCTACTGACGCCGGCGTGCCCGGCCCCCCGTCCGAGATCGAGCTGCTCAAGGAGGCCAGCCTGTACCTGCGCGGCAGCCTACGCTGCAGTCTGGCCGATCCGCTGACCGGGGGACTGGCGGCGGCCGACCAGGCCCTGGTCAAGTTCCACGGCACGTACCAGCAGGACGACCGCGACGCGCGCGAACGGCGCCAGCAGCGCAAGCTTGAGCCCCTGTACAGTTTCATGGTGCGCATCCGCGTTCCAGGCGGCGTGCTGCGGCCGGCGCAGTGGCTGCAGTTGGACGATCTGGCCACGCGGTACGGTTGTGATTCGCTGCGCCTGACCACGCGCCAGGCGGTGCAGTTGCACGGCGTTCTCAAGCGCGACCTGCAGGCGCTCATTCGCGACGTAAACCAGCTTGGCCTGGATACCCTGGCAGCCTGCGGCGATGTCAACCGCAATGTCATCTGTGCCGCCAATCCGGAAGCCTCGGACCTGCATGCCGGCGTGTACGCCACGGCCGTGGCCATCAGCCGCGAACTGACGCCGCGCACCGGCGCCTACCGCGAGGTCTGGCTCGACGGCCAGTCCGTGCACGTCGACGGGGTTGACGAGGAACCGCTCTACGGTCGCACCTACCTGCCCCGCAAGTTCAAGATTGCCCTGGCCATCCCACCCGACAACGATGTTGACGTCTTTGCCCACGACCTCGGCTTCATCGCGCTGCGCCGCGCCGATGGCGCCCTGGTCGGGTACAACGTGGCCGTCGGCGGCGGCATGGGCCAGACCCACGGTGTGCCGGCCACGTATCCCCAGTTGGGCCGCGTGCTCGGTTCCTGCCGCGTTGACGAGGCCGTCGATGTGGCTACGGCCGTGGTCCTGCTGCAGCGGGATCTGGGCAACCGCAGCGACCGACGCCAGGCACGGCTCAAGTACACGCTGGACCGCTTGGGTGTGGAAGCCTTTACCGCCGAATTGGCGCGCCGCCGCGGACGCGCCCTGGACCCGCCGCAGCCGTACCAATTCAGCCGCAACGGCGACCGCTACGGTTGGCAGCCGGCCGGTAAGGGACGCTGGAACTTGGGGCTGTACGTGCCCAATGGCCGGGTGCGGGACCTGCCCGACAACCCGCTGCGCACCGGCCTGCGGGCGCTGGTCAGTGCCCACCGGGGCGAGCTGCGTCTGACGCCGAATCAGAACCTGGTCCTGAGCGGCGTCTCCACCGCGGCGCGCCGCACGCTGCAGGCCCTGGTGGACGCGTACCCATTAGCGCCCGCGCTTCACTCACCGACGCGCCAGCTGGCCCTGGCTTGCGTCGCCTTGCCGACCTGCCCCCTGGCGATGGCCGAAGCGGAGCGCTACCTGCCGGCCCTGATGGACCGGCTCGAGGAGCTGTTGCGCCGCGAGGGGCTGGCGGACCAGCCGATCACCGTGCGGGTGACCGGCTGTCCCAATGGCTGCGCCCGGCCGTATTTGGCCGAAGTGGCCCTGGTCGGCAAGGGGCCCGGCTACTACAACCTTTACCTGGGCGGCAGTCCGGGCGGCACGCGCCTTAATCAACTCTACCGCGAGA
>CAITNQ010000467.1 GCA_903893785.1 uncultured Gemmatimonadota bacterium | reverse complement strand
GGTGCGCCTGTGCCAGCCCGAGCCTGTGCAGTGGTCTGTGGGCTTCACGGTGACCGGCAGCCGGGGCGAACCGGTGGATCTGCGCCTGGGACTGGCCGTGGCCGCGACGGACGGCCTGGATGCCAGCCTGGGTGAGGTCGAGCAGCCGCCCCTGCCACCCGAGACCGCCTTGGATGCGCGATGGTCGCTGCCCGGCGCCGCGCGTTTGGGCGTGCAGCGCGACTACCGTAACCCCGCCGTCGGCCCGGCTGGGGTCGTTTGGGAACTGGCGCTGCAGCAGCCGGCCGGGCGGCCGCCGCTACAGCTGGCCTGGGACCGTACCGGGCTGCCGCCCCAGGGCAGCCTGCGCCTGTTGGACGCGGCCACCGGCGGCGCCCGCCTGGATCTTGACCTGCTGGCGCAGGACCACTGCCTGCTGCCCGATGACGGGGCCACGCTCCTGCGGGTGGAATACACCCCCGGACCGGCGGTGTCGCACACCTACGAGCTGCCCGGGCCCTGGCAGTTGGTGTCCCTGCCCTGCGCCCTGGTCGATGCCAGCTGGCTGGCGGTGTTCCCTGGCGCCGTGTCCCTGTTCGGCTTTGGCGATGGGTACCAGGCTGCCGCCGCGCTGGCACCGGGCGTCGGGTATTGGCTGCACACGCCCGCGCTGGGGCCGATCCGCGTGCGGGGGCCGGCCTTGCCGGACAGCGTCATGGGGCGTGGGCTGCCGGCTCGGTGGAGCCTTATCGGCCCGGGCTCCGTGGCTCTGGACGTGCTGGCGCTCAAGGCTGCCTATCCCAGCGTGGTGTCGGTCTTTGGATATGCCGAGGGCTACTACCCGGCCGCCACCCTGGTGCCCGGCCAGGGGTACTGGGTGAACCTGAGCACGCCCACCTGGCTGGACCTGAGCGGTCGCGTCGCCCCGGCGCCGCGCGGTCGGCCGGCGGCTGCCCTGCCGCTGGCGGCCGGAACGGCCACTCTGTGGGCCGAAGCCGGGGACTGGCAGCAGGCGCTGGCCCTGGGCGTGACTGCAGACCAGGTGGTGGCCCTGCCGCCGGTGCCGCCGGTGGGGCTGTTCGACGTGCGGGTGCAACTGCCTTCCGGCGTCGGGGCCTGGCAGGTGCCCACGGGCGTGGGGCCATGCCCGGTGCAGCTGCAGGGAGGGGTGCAGCGACTGCGCTGGCAGGCGGCGGTGGGTGGCGACTGGGAGTTGCTCTTGGACGGCCAAGTGACGCCGCTGCAGGGCACCGGCCAGGTGGTCCTGACCCCGGGCGCCTCGGTGGTCGTGCGCCAGCGGACGGCGCTGCCCTTGGCCACCCAGCTCCACGGGGCGTACCCCAACCCGTTCAACCCATCCACCACGCTGCGATATGATCTCAAGCAGGCCAGCGCTGTGCGCCTGCGCCTGTGGGCCGTCACCGGCCAGCAGGTGCGCGAGTGGTACGTGGCGTCCCAGGCGGCCGGCACGCATCAGGTGCTCTGGGACGGCTGCGACGCCCGTGGCCAGGCCGTGGCCAGCGGCGTGTACCTGGCGGAGATGCAGGCCGGCGACTACCGCGCCGTCAGGCGGCTGTTGCTGCTGCGGTAGTACCAGGTGCCTGCAGGAGCGCGCAAGCGGCCGATTGGGCCGGTCTCTGAAGGGTGACCACGCGACGGTCACCGGGGCGCCGGGCGGCCGTTGCCGCATCGGCTGGCCTGGCCGTGCGGTGGCGGCGGGAGACGTGCGGGACCCGCCGGGCGAGTGGGCGGTGGCTGCGACGGAGCGCCACTGCTCGCGCTGTGGCAGGCGGGTGGGGGTAGGCGCGCATGAACGCGGGCAGGCGCCGGGGCGTTCGGGCCATCGGCTGGTGATGCAGGCAATCGGGTGGTGGTGCCGACCGGCGGTTCGGGCGACCGGCCGCCGCTCAACCGGGTACACGCCGGGCGCCGCCACGGACCGCGACCGCGGCGGTCGGTACCGACGGGTGGGCTCACCCCGCGTGCCAGCGGCCCGTACCCGCACCACGGGCTGCGCCACCCTCCGGCGTTGACGCCAGGGGCAACCGCCACGCCACCGGGCCGCCGTCGTTGGGGACAGCGGCCGGGGCGTGTCGTGAGTCACCACGGCCACAGGCCCGTTACGGTGCGGACACAGGCGACGGCTATCCGCGCGGGCACGGGCCGCTGTGGACCATTTGCCTGCGTCGCCGGGAATTCTCCTCCTTGCCCGTGGTCGCCCCCCACTCCGTGGCCCCACCTGCGTCGGCGCTCAACCCCTGGTTACTGGGGCGCGACGGCCCGTTGGCGGGCCCAACCGCCCCGACCTTGCGGTCACCGACGACCACCGCGGGTCAGGGATTGGCCGCGGC
>CAITNQ010000466.1 GCA_903893785.1 uncultured Gemmatimonadota bacterium | reverse complement strand
GGATGGAAACGGGGGGGAAGGGTGGGGTGTCTGGTGGAGGGAGGGATGGACGGGGGCACGGGGGGTGGGCTGGGGTGGGTGGTGGGTCACTGACGTCTAGTTCGGTTGCGAACGTGGGCAGGCGCCGTGGAATGTGTAAGTGGGGAGGCAATGGAGCGGCCGGGTCGCGAGCCGGGGGCGTTAGGCAGTGTGGGCCAGTGTGGCTGGGGTGCGGTGTAAGTCGGCGTTCGGTGGTCGGAGGGTGGAGGCCGCGTCGGGGGATTGCTTCGGTGGATGGGCTGTTTGTCGCGAAGGGAGCGGGGAGTTTGGAAGGGGCGAAGTGCGGGGGTGAAGGGGCGGGGCGGCGCGCGAGGGACGGGGTCTTGCGTCGGTGGCGTAGGGCTGGTTGCGGACGGGGAGCGGGGAGGGGAAGATAGTGCATTGCGCCGTTAGGGGATGGGGCGGTGTTCCACGTGGAACCGGCTGCGGGATGCCTTGTGGGGAGGTCGGGCGGCAGGCTTTGCGGGGGCGGCACGCCGGCGTGTGTCGGTCCGCGTGGGCCTCTGACGCGAAGAAGGGTAAGGCGGGCTCCCGGTGGCCGGCTGGGGGTTTGGTGAGCGCGGCGGGCGGTGGCGGAGGGGGCGCCTCCGTCGCGCGGGCCACGGCTGGGTTGTCGGTTGCGGGGGGACAGTGGGAGGCGTGGCGGTCGGGGTGCCCTGCGGACGGGAACGGAGGTGAAGCCGGGGGCCGTTGGCGCGGTGGCATGGTGGTGGGCGGGCTGGCCGTGGCGCGGGTGCAGGGCCGCGCACCGGGGGCCTCGGGTGAAGGGTGGCGGGTCGCTGCCTGGGGTTTGAGCGATGGCGATCTGTTCCACCTGGAACGGGGTGCGGGGGGGGGTTCGCGGAGGTTGGGGGGCCGCCCGGGGGCGGACAGTGGGACGCGTGGCGGTCGGGGTATGCTGCGGACGGGAACCGGAGGTCAAGCACGGCGCGGGTGGCGCGGTGGCGGGTTGGTGGGCGGGGGTGGGCGTGGCGCGGGCGCAGGGTCGCGCACCAGGTGGCTCCGGTGAAGGGTGGACCGTCGGTGGCTGGGGCTTGAGCGATGGCGAACTGTTCCACGTGGAACGGGGTGCGGGATGGGGTTTGCGGGGGTGGTGGGGCCGGCTTGGCGGGCGGACAGTGCCACGCGTGTCGCGCCGGTGTCGCTGGGACGACAGCTGGTGGGCAAACTGGGGGCTGGGGTAGGGGGGCGCTTGAGGAGCGGCGGTTGGCGTCGGGCCAGCGCTGCTGAGCGCGGGGCGCCGCCGTCTGAGTAGCGGACGGCCGAGGCGGCCCTTCGAGGCGTTCGCTGTTCGGAGTGGGGGGGCGTCGGGAAGAGGCTAGGGGGCCGGGGCAAGGCGCACCGAGCGCGAAAGGCGGGCGGGTGGAGAGTTCGGCTGGGCGGACTGGTGACTGGGGCCGTCCCGCGGGGCGGGTGACGTGGTGCCGGTGCATGGACGGCGGTAGCAGGCCGGTAGGTCCGGCTACGTTGGGGCTAGGGCGGTCCCGACGGGGGCTGGACCGGAGAGGAAGCCAACCGCGGGTGGTCAGGTCGACAAGGGCCCGGCGGCGCGATGAGGTAGGTAGCGGGCGGTCGTGTTGGCCTGCACGCGGCGACGACGAAGGCACCCGCGCTGGTGTCGAAGGGGTGGCATCGGACAGGTTGCGCGTGCGCATGTCGGGGCGGCATGTGCTCACGGGCTTGGTGGGTACTGCATGTGTGGCACCGCCGTGGCTGGGGTGGGTCGGGACTGGCCGCGCGGATGGGCCGGCATGGAGCCGTTACGTGTGTGGGTCTGGCCGCAACTGCGCCCGGCCCGGTCTTCGGGGCGAGGCGTGGACGGTGCTGGCAGAGGCGCGGCAGCGGCCGCGGGAGAGCCGCCCGCGTCGGGAGCGCAGCGGTCGAGGCTGCGGGCCTGGGTGGCCTCAAGTGAGGGCGGGGGCCGGAGGGGGAGGCGGTGCGGTGGCGGTGGGCCGGGCCAGGGCCCGCGCCGAGGCCGAAACGGGAGGGCGCGTCCGGCCGGTTGAGAGGGGGAGTACGGCCGAGGCCTGCAGAGGAGGCGGACCCGGGACGGTGGTGGGCGGTGCTTCGAACCCGTGACGAGTCGGGAGATCGCAGGGCCGACGAGGCACTTGGGGCGTTGGCGGGTGGCGCGGTGGGCGGGCAAGCGGCGGCGGACGCATGTCAAGCGTTACGACGAGGGCGAAGGGCGGCGCTGCGGAGGGGCGGATGTCAGGCTGGGAGAGGGGGCTACGGCAGGGTCGCGGACGGGCGCGACCACGAGACGGGTGGGCTAACCACGCCAGCGCTCGGTGAGGGGCCGGGGTCCGGCGACGGTTCCGCGGGGAGGCGCCGGTCGCGGGGGCACACGCACAAGGCCGGCGGTGAAGCGCAAAAGGGGCACTGGGCGCTTCCAAAGCGCGAGTCGGCGGAACGGGTGAGGATGGCAAGGGGCCGGGCGAGGGTGACCGAGCGGGGGGGGCAACGCAAGGCGTTCGCGCGGCGCGCCGTTACGGTTGGGTCGCATCGCCCCGCCGAAGCGGCAGGTCTGTTGGCGCGTGGTGGCTCGGGCGGCAACTTGGTCGCGGGGCGTCGTCGGCGTGGGGCGCGGCGAGTGGGCAGGCACCCGGGCACGGTATGGGCGGCGGAGGGGCGGCGGAGGGACCCGCCACGATGGTAGGGGGTCGGCGGTCGGAGCGGTGGATCGGCGACCCGTAAGTGGGCCCCGGGATGCGCGTGTGCGGGTCGGGCCGGCCGCCGGTGGGTGCGCGCGCGAACTCGGTGTGGCGCAGTGACGGGCGGACGTGCCGCAAACTAACCCAGCGGGCGTTGAGAGGCAGCGCGCGGAAGCAGCACCGGGCTTGGCTAACTGCGGGTTGGGGTGGTGCGGCGGCGCTAACGTGCGTGCGGGCCGCGTGAACGAACGGGGCAACCGAGGGCGATGCCGCGGTGCGGGCGTTCCAGTTAGCGCCAAGTCGCTGTCCTGGCCAGTGCCCACCGTGGCCGGCGCTGGTTGGCGAGTTTGGGTGGACGCGGCGAAACCGCGCTGCGGGCGGTTGACGGCCACGCGGAAACGATCGTCAGGGGGGGAAGCCGTTCGCGCGGTAAGACCTATGCGGCCAGCCAGTCCGCAAATCGGCCGGGCCGGCGGAAGATGGCTCGTACGGTTGCCGGGCAGATTGCGGTGGGCGTGCTGTGGGGCAGTGGACAAGATCCGCTGGCGTCGTTGGCGCTCGAATGGAAGGGCTGCGGCCAAGGCAACCTAACGAGCAGGCGTCCATGAAGCGGGTAACGCGGCGAGCGTCGCCCTGGACGTGGGGCTGTTCCACGTGGAACCTCAACTGAGGCCCGAGCTCAGCCACCGGGGAGGCGTGGACCGGGTTTGGGCTAGGTTACGCTGTACAGGCCGCCAATAGCGCGGGCCGCGGCCCGGACGGTGGCGCTACACGCCGCCCGGTCGGGCTGCGTCAGCCGGAGCGCCGCTGCGCCGAGCGCGGCTTGGGGCCACGCCGCAACTCCCAAACCGGCCCGGCTCACTGCCTTCGGTGCTGCACTCGATGGTTCCATCTGAAAGGTCCGACGGCGCACTCGGGCAGAACTCCCGGGAGATAGCCCACGCGTACAATCGTCTCCAAACCGGCGCCGTGGCACTGCTGCAGATACCCGGGGGCGTTGTCACGGTTCACCGCGCCTGAGCAGGAAGAGCCGGCCGGTGGTGCCGCGGTCGAGATGCAGCGCCGCGGGTCGCGGCTGGTTGATCTGCGTTGGGCACCGTCGCGTCAAAGTGACGGGGTCGGCGCCCTAACGGCGGGCAGCCGTGCACGCGATTGTGCGTGTCGTGCGCGACTCGTTGCGGCCGGACGGACCAGGCGCCGCGTCCGGACCCAGCGGAGCCAGGACCGCGGAAGGCGGCTCCGACAACGCTGGTGCGGGCCAAGCTGGCTGCGCGAGGTTCAGGAGCCGGCGCAGGTGCGCGAGCGGCCGGGAACGGTGGGCCGATGCGGTGCGCCGCCGACCAAGCTCTGTTGGCGTGTAGCCCTAAGAATGGAGTAGCGGGCGAGCGCGCGGCTGTCGTCGCTTCGGGAGTGCTGGACAGCAGGGGAAACAAGCCCACTGGCGCCCACGTCATAGCGGCCGGGCCGGGAACTGGGCCCGCCTCCATAGCACGCCCGGGGCCGGGCGAACGGCGGTCTGCGGAGAGCGGCCACTGGCCGCACCAAGGAAGTGCGGCGACAGCGCAAAGGTGGGGGAGGGGCCGCCGGCCAGCGGCGGCGGCCAACCGGCGGGGGCCGCCGCAGCGGCAAGGGCGGCATGGCCCGGGCCGAGTCGGCCTGCCTGCGGAGCAGCGTGCGCTGGGCGCGGTAACCCCCGGCGGAGAGCCCGGCGGCTTCTTTGGCCGGCCCCCGAGCTGCTAGTCCACGGCTGGCCGTCAGCCGCGCCAACCAAGCGGCCCCGGCTCCTTCGGAGTTCTTTCGCCGCTGACGATCCGCGGAGGGACCGGGGGCCCGTGGGGCCGAGGTCAGGCGCACACCCCGACCGGTGCGGCGGGTCGCGAGCGGCTCAACGGCTGCGCCGCCGGGCACCAGAAGCCGCGCGTGGTGGCCGGGTACTGGAATCGCTCGGCGCAGAAGGGGGTCCCGCGGGAGTCTGGCCTCCGCGCCGGGCGGCTGCCAGGCCCCCCCGGCTCAGGCTGCGAGCAATGGTAGCGACGGTCATGTGCAGGCTCGGCCGTTCCACGTGGAACAAGCCCGTGCCCGGGGCGTCCGCGACGTCCTGCCGACGGAGTGGCGGGAGCGCACTGTACACCGCTCTACCGCCTTCGCCACGCAGAGGCCAGCGTCAGGCAGGCAGGTTCGCGGCGGCGGCGAAGGGTCAGAGCGCCGGGACGGCGAGGCCAGCCACTGCGCGGTGGCGGCAATCGCCCGTGCGGCCTAAGCCGGTCTACGTCAGAAGCCCCATCCGAGGCAACGCCACCGGGCAGGCGGCCGGTGCGAGCCAGCCCCATCCCGCCGCAGGTCGCGTGGGCGAAGCCGACATATAGAAACTCGGCTTGGGTCGTTCCGCCCGAGAGCCCGAGGCGGTGCTGGGTGTCACCGGCCGCGCTGCGTGACCAAGACACCCGCGCGAGACGCACCGGGCCCTCAGATTCCGGGGCCGGCGCTTGCGCCGACTCCTGAGGAGTACAAGCGCCCCGCGACCGAAGGCCGATGGGATGTTGCGGCTTGAGACCATGGTCGCATCGTGCGCGGGACGCGCCATGAAATGCCCCCCCGCACGGTAGCAGGCGCGCCCCACAGGCTAGACGAGAACAGGACCCAGATCGCCATCGTCGGGCCTGGCGATAGGACCGGACGCCCCCGCGGGCGCCTCAAGTAGGCGCGACTGCGACCCTACGGTTGGGCACACGGCCGCGTCCTGTACGGGGCGTGCCTCGATGCGTCCTGCCGTCTGCCCCCCACAGTTGCGAGCTGATCAGGGCCCTCGCAGCGAGGCCGGGTTCCACGTGGAACACTCACTACCAAGCGAGGCACACAGCCGCTTCAACCGACTGTCCAGAGGCCGCTGCCGCGCGCCCCGCCATGGCGTCCGTTACGCGCACAGCGCCCACACGCGCGTCGCCGTGCGGCGGCACGGTTCGAAATGGCCTTCGGCCCGCGTGCGCGGACAACACCCTATCTCGATCGAACCGGCGCTCGCCACCGGCTCCCGGCGCCCGTTCCGCCGCCCCAGTCGCCGGCCTCGCCGTTTCACGTGGAACTACCCAGTCGAGGTTGCTGAGCCTCGTGGGCCACGTGTCCGGCTTCAGCAGGGACCGCCTCTCGCTGCATTCGTACGCTGAATGTTGGGTCTCCAAATCAAACCACCACAATATATCCGCACAGCACGCTCCCTTTCATGGCCGCGGCCAGCCAAGTCAATCCGCGCCGACCTGGCCCGGGAGCTCCTCTGCCGCCACCATACGTCCTCTCCTCGTCCGTTGGGGGCCGACACCGCCTGCTCCCCACCCGTCCCCTATCAATCCGCGGCGCGCCCCATGCTTTGGCCGCCCCCGCCAATGTGGCTGGCCGAGGGGCCCCACTCCGAACACCAGATCGGTCCCCACCGCGCGCCCACCAACGGCCGCGCCGAGGCCGACCCCACCAGCCCGCCGAACCGCCGACGCACCGCGCGCCCCAACCTTCCCCAGCCGACTCGCGGCCACCGTCTGCGGCCAAGTTGCCCTCCTCCTGGCGCTGACCGAACAGGCCCCTCTCACGGCCCCCTGCACGGCCCCGCGGTCAGACTGGCTGCCGCGCCGGAGCCCCCCAATGCCGCGGCCCACCCATCGGCCACCGTGGCCCACCCCGGTCCCTATCGCCTCGCCAACGCGCTGCTCTTCGCTCTCCCTGCTCCCCCCCGTCGCCCGCCCCCCAACCGGCCCGCGCGCTGCCGAGCCCGCCGCCCACACTGGCTTCCGTCCTTGCCTTCTGCGTCGGCTCCCGTTACTGTAGCCACACCGCTCCACGTGGATACCGCCCGCGCTCCGGGAACCTCCATGTTTGACGCCGCCCTGACTCGCGACGTAGACAAAGCTTGGCCCGCCTGGGCTGCCGTCCTGCCTCCGGCAGCGCTGCCGCTGCTGGCCGCCTACGCCGACCTGCTGTGGGTTTGGTCGGCCAAGATGGACCTGATCTCTCCCGTGGAACGCGCCACCCTCGCCTCGCGCTACCTGACCTCGGCTCTGCCGGCCGCGACCCTGTGCCGAGCCCTGCCCCATCGCCGGCTGGCCGACATCGGCTCCGGGGCCGGGATTCCTGGCGCACTCCTGGCGTGCGCCTTGGCCGACACCGAGGTGTTTCTGATTGAGAGCCGCCGCAAGCGCGCCCACTTCCTCCGCGAGTTGGTGCGAAAACTGCCCTTGCCGAACGCCCGCGTGGTCCATGGGCGCGCCGAGGAATGGGCGCCCTCCTGCACCGAGGCCCTGGACCTGATCACGGCCCGCAGCGTCGCGCGGCCGGCGGCGCTCTTTCGTTTGATGGGGTCCTGCCTGGCCCCGTGGGGCGCGCTGGTCGTTTCGGTCCCGGCGGGTGGCCCTCTGCCCCCGCTTTCCTGCTCTCCGCCTGCGGCTCGCCCCGGCGCCCCGAAGTGGGCCATCGCCCGCGCGGCGCCCGGATGACCCACCGCACGCGCGATCCATGGGCCGCTCGACTAGGGGCATTGACGGGGTGCGGCGCCGCCGGTACGGACTGCCCAACGTTCCCCCTGCCTTGCCCACATCCGCGCCGCTGCGTTATATTAGTGTGCCCGTTTCCGCGCCCTTGAATACTTCCACGCCAAAGGCACCCACCCGACCGTGCTAGACCGGTACCTCAAGGCCGGCGCCTTGGCCCTCCTCCGGCCCCTGGCCCATCTATTCATCCGCCTCGGTTTCGGCCCGGATTGGCTCACCCTCCTCGGGTTAGTGATGAACCTGGGCGCCACGGTGGCGTTTGCCCGCGGCCAGTTGCGCTGGGGCGCCGCGGTGATGCTGCTGGCGGGCCTGTGCGACATCCTCGACGGCCAGGTTGCCCGTGAGGGCCGCAAGGAAACCAAGTTCGGCGCCCTGCTGGATTCCACCACGGACCGCTATTCGGAGATCTTCCTCTATTTCGGCATCGGCGCCTATCTGATCGCGCAGAACGAATGGATCGCCAGTGGCATCCTCTTTTTCGCCCTCGCCGGCTCGCTGATGGTCAGCTACGTACGCGCCCGCGCCGAAGGGCTGGGCGAAGACTGCAAAGTCGGCTTCATGCAGCGGCCAGAGCGCATCGTTGCCCTCGCCCTCGGTGGCCTCATCGGTCACAACGGCCTGATCTTGGCTCTCGCCCTCCTGGCGGTCACCACCAACTACACCGTCGTCGAGCGCCTGGCTTACATCCGCAACAAGCTGAAACAGCGCGCCGACTCGGCCCCTGCCCACAGCGCCCCCTGACTTCCCTGTCCTCCTCCCCTGCTGAGCCCAACCGACCGCGTCCCGGGCTCTTCATCGCCCTCGAGGGCATCGACGGCAGCGGCACCACCACCCAGGCGGCGCTCCTGAGCGAGCGCCTTGGCGCCTTGGGATACCCGCTCCTGGTCACCCGCGAGCCCGGCGGCACGGCCCTGGGTGAGATCCTTCGCGGCTTGGTCCTGGATCCGCAGCGCTCGCTGGCCGCTACCACTGAAGCGTTGCTGTATGCGGCGGCCAGGGCGCAACACGTGGCCGAACAGATCGCCCCGGCCCTGGCGTGCGGGGCCGTGGTGATCACCGATCGCTATCTGGCCTCCTCCCTGGCCTACCAAGGGTACGGCCGCGGTCTGGGCCCCGATGCCGTCTGGCAGCTCAACCGCTTGGGCTGTGCCGATTGCCTGCCGGACGCCACCGTGTACCTCGACCTTCCCCTGGCCGAGGCGGCCCGCCGCCGCCAGCAGCGGGGCGCGCCCCCGGATCGCATTGAGCAGTGCGGTGACCCGCTGCAGGCCCGCGTCCGCCAGGGGTACCTGGACCTGGCCAAAGCCCAGGGAAGCGCCGCCCTGGTGCTGGCGGCCGCGGCCCCGGCCGAGGCGGTTCACGCGCAGGTCTGGGCCTGGTTGACCCATCACTGGCCGCACCTGGGGCATCGCCCGCCCACCCCCTGAAAGCCATCTGCCATGGGTATGAGACACCGTTGGTGCCGCGCCGGTCTGCTGACCGCACTCCTGCTGGCCGCGGGGCCCGCCTCTGCCACGCCGGCGGTCCAAGATCCGTACCGCGCCCTCAACGACAGTTGGGAGCGTTTCGGCTCCATTTACACCCGCATCGTCGAGGACTACTACGACTCGCTCGGCCAGGCGACCGTCATGCGAGCGGCCATCGACGGCATGCTCGCGCGGTTGGACGCCTACTCGCAGTTCTACGACCAGGACGGCGTGCGCCAGCTGCGCCAGGACACCACCGGCAAATTCGCCGGCCTCGGGATAACTGTCGGCCTGCGCAACCGGTACCCGCTGGTGCTGAGCACCATTCCCAACACCCCGGCGGCCAAAGCCGGCCTGGTGCCGGGCGACCAGATCACCCGCATCGACGGCACCGATGCCGCTGACTGGCCGCTGGACCGCATCGTCCGCGGCCTGCGCGGCGACGTGGGCTCCCGCGTCCGCCTCACCGTCGTCCACCCCGGAAAACCCGACCTGACGCGTGATGTCGCTGTCATCCGCGAGGTAATTCGCCTGCGCACGGTGGCCCAATCCGCCCAACTGCAGCCGGGCATAGGGTACATCAGCCTGCGCCAGACCCGGTTTTCCGAGGACACCGCCGCCGAGGTCAAACAGGCGCTGGCCGAACTGCAGAAGTCCCCCCTGCAAGGCGTCATCGTCGACCTGCGCGGCAATCCGGGGGGACTGTTGACCCAGGCCACGGGCGTGGCTTCGTTGCTGCTGCCGCCCGGCGCCCCCATCGTCACCACGCGCGAGCGCGACGGCCGGCACGCCGACACCCAGTATGCCCAGGGCGATCCCCTGCCGGCGGCGCTGCGTCTAGCCATCTTGGTCGACGGCGGCAGCGCCAGCGCCGCCGAGATCGTTGCCGGTGCGGTCCAGGACAACGACCGCGGGGTGGTCGTTGGCACCCCCACCTACGGCAAGGGCTCGGTACAGACGGTCTTCGACCTCGCTGACGAGACGGCCGCCCTGAAGCTCACCACCGCCCACTACTACACCCCCAGCGGCCGGTGCATCCACCGCGAGCCCCCGGCCTCGGCGGCTCCGCCGCGTGCCTGGTTCACCGTCGCCGGCACGCAGATCCCGGCCGTGCCGGCGTTGACGCTGCTGGGCGCTGCCCGCAGCCCCGCCGCCGCCGCGGCCGCCCTGCGAGCTCGTTTTGACCTGTCGCCCACGGACGCGGCGGCGCTGTTGGCCACGCCCCTGGGCGAGCTGCTCGGTTGGCCGGACAGCCTGGCCGCTGGCCCTGGCAAGGCGGGCACCGACAGCGTCTACCACACCCAAGGCGGCCGCCCGGTTACCGGGGGCGGCGGCATCACTCCTGACATCACGGTGGCCGAACCGCGCCTTCCCGATTACATTCAGGACCTGGAGCAGCGGCGGGCCTTTTTCGATTTCGTCATCGACCTGGTGGCCGCGGATTCGCTGGGGGCGGCGGCGCTAGATACTACCGATGGCGCCGCCCTTGTCGGTCCCTTCCTCGCCTCACCGCCGGCTCGCGAGGCGGCGGCGGCGGCCCTGGCGCGTGCGTCGCGGCACCTGCGCGCTGCCGGTACGGTGTTGGCGGCCATGGGCTGGGCAATACCCGACAGCCTGCAGCTGGCCTCGCCTCCGGTGCCCACAGACCCGGCGTTGCTGCGACAGGTGCAGCAGCGCCTCAAGCGCGAACTGCACCAGCGCCTGACCACCGGGACTCCCGACCTCGTGCCGCCCGATCCGGCGCTCGATCCGACACTGTCGGCCGCGGTCGAGTTACTGCTGGATCCGCCGCGGTTGGCCCAGGTCCTGGCTCGCCCCACCCACTGACGCGCGGCACCTGATACCCCCTGGCGCCCGGTTTGCGCCCACGAGACACACAGCATGAAGACCGAGATTTACATCAACGAGGGCATCCACGAGTCGCGTATCGCTATTGTTGAGGACGGCGTCCTTGCCGAGTTATGGGTCGAACGCCCTGAAAACGAGCGCATGGTTGGCGACGTCTTCAAAGGCACCGTTACCGCCGTTCTGCCCGGCCTTCAGGCCGCTTTCATCGACATCGGCCTCGAGCGCACCGCCTTCCTCCAGGTCCGTGACATGATCGAAGCGGACACCGGCGAGACCGAGGCGAGCAGCGGCCGGTCTCGCGGCGGCCGTCGCGGCCGCGGCGGCTACCCGTCGATCCAACAGCTCACGCGCAAAGGCGAGGAGTTACTCGTCCAGATCGCCAAAGAGCCGATCGGTACCAAAGGGGCCCGCGTGACGACGCAACTCTCCCTGCCCGGCCGTTTCGTGGTCCTCGTCCCGGGGGGTGATTGGGTGGGTGTTTCCCGCAAGATTTCCAGCTGGGGGGAGCGGCGGCGGTTGCGCGACATGGTCGGTCAGTTGCGGCCCGAAGGGTACTCGGTGATCGTTCGGACCGAGGGACGCGACAAAACCGAAAAAGAGTTCCGCCGCGACTTGCGCGAGTTGGCCAAGGCCCATGCTCGCATGCTGCGGCTCAGCCGCAAGCTGCCCGCCCCGGCCCTGCTGCACAAGGAACTCGGCATGACCTCCAGCATCATCCGCGACCTGTTCACCGACAACATCGACCGGTTAGTTGTCGACGATAAGGAGCGCTACCGCGAGATCGTCGCCTACCTTCGCCAGGTCTCGCCCGAACTCCGCGGCCGCGTCGAGTACTACCGCGAACGGCCTCCCATTTTCGACGCCTTCCAGATCGAAGAGGAATTGGACAAGGTCAACAACCGCATGGTGTGGATGCGTCGCGGCGGCTCCGTGGTCATCGACTACGCCGAAGCCGGGACCTTCATTGATGTCAACTCCGCCCGCTACCTGGGTTCGGCCGACCAGGAGGAAAACAACCTCAACACGAACCTTGAAGCCGCCCGCGAGATCGCCCGTCAACTCCGCCTCCGCGACATTGGCGGCATCATTGTCATCGACTTCATCGACATGAACGACGAGCGCAACCGGCGCAAGGTCGTTGACCAACTCATCGAGGAAACCAAGCGCGACCGGGCCAAGATCTCCATCGCGCCGACGATCAGCGAGTTTGGCCTGCTGGAGATGACCCGGCAGCGCGTCCGCCCCAACCTGTTCCACACCCACAGCGAGCCCTGTCCGACGTGCAGCGGCACGGGGCGAGTCATGGGGCCTGACACCACCGTGACCAAGATCGAGCGCTGGCTGCAGCGCTCGTACGCGGTCACCCGGGAACGGCGCTACGTTCTGCGCGTGCACCCCGAGGTCGCGTTGTATATGCACGAGAACCGCGACGAGCGGTTGCGCTCGATCCGCCGTTTCACCAAAGCGCGGCTCGATGTCGAGGAAGACGGCTCCATGTCGCCGAGCGAGTACCGGTTCTACTCGCTCAAGCGCAGCCTGGACGTCACCTCGGAGTTCCGCATTTGACAAAGTCCCCGGCAGCACGTACCTTTCCAACCTTCTGTGCGTCGCTGTACGCGATGCGCGTCCACCGCCGCTTTTCAGCAGCAACAGCTTGGTCGCGGTTGTCAGGAGCCTGAACATGCACGCAGTAGTTCGAATCGCCGGCACCCAGGTGCAGGTAACTAAGGGACAGCAGATCCGCGTGCCGAAACTGGCGCTCGAGGAAGGTGCCGTCCAGGCCTTCCCCGAGGTCCTGCTGGTCTCGTCCGATGCGGGTGTTCTCGTGGGTCAGCCCACGGTCGACGGGGCCCTAGTCCAAACGACCGTTGTGGGCCACGGCCGCGGACCCAAAATCGTGGTTTTCAAAATGAAGCGCCGCAAGAAGTACCGTCGCCGGAACGGGCATCGGCAGGACTTCACCGAGCTGCGCGTCGAGGATATCGTGTTGCCCAACTGAGCCGGGCCCGGGGACGGCTTCTGTCGTCTCTTGGCTGCGAAAGGATCTACAGCACCATGGCACACAAGAAAGGCGTCGGTAGCTCTCGAAACGGCCGTGACAGCGCCGCCCAGCGGTTGGGCGTCAAGCGCTTCGGTGGCGAGCGCGTGCTGGCCGGTACGATCTTGGTCCGCCAGCGCGGCACGCGGATCCACCCCGGCACCAACGTCGGCCGCGGCAGTGATGACACGCTGTTCTCGCTCGTCGACGGGTCCGTCTGTTACGAGACCTGGGGCGGGGGCCGGAAACGCGTCAGCGTAGCGGCTGACTGATCCCCGCACCGGGGTTCAGGCCGGCAGGTAACAACGTACACACGAACGGCCGCGGCTTCAGGTCGCGGCCGTTCGTGTGTACGCGCCGGTCAGCGCGACGCACGCAGTCGGCTGCGGACGAAGGCCAGGTTCATGAAGGCGATATGGCGTACGGAGATCCCCTTCGGGCAGACGGCTTCGCATTCGTACTCGTTGGAGCAGTTCCCGAACCCTTCACGCTGCATGGCCTCCGCCAGCGCCGTCACCCGGCGGTCACCTTCTGGCTCGCCTTGGGGCAGAATGCCGAGGTGCTTCACCTTGGCGGCCACAAACAGCATCGCCGAAGCGTTCTTGCAGGTGGCTACGCAGGCCCCGCAGCCAATGCAGGCGGCCGCGTCGAAGGCCTCCGCGGCTCGGGCTTGGGACACCAGCACAGCGTTGGCGTCCGGCGCTGATCCGGTGTTGACCGACACATACCCCCCCGCCTGCATGATCCGGTCCAGCGCCGAGCGATCCACCACCAGGTCCCGGACCACGGGAAACGCCCGCGCCCGCCACGGTTCGATGGTGAGCGTGTCGCCGTCGCGGAAGCTCCGCATGTAGAGCTGACAGGTGCAACTGCCGGATCCTGGTCCGTGAGGCCGGCCATTGATCACCAGACCGCAGGTGCCGCAGATCCCTTCGCGACAGTCGCTGTCAAAGGCAATCGGTTCTTCGCCCCGCTCTGCCAGTTGCTGGTTCAACAGATCCAGCATCTCCAGCAGCGACATGTCAGGCGTGATGTCGGTGACGCGGTACGCCACCAGCCGCCCCGTCTCACTGGGGCCGCGCTGCCGCCAGACCCGCACCGTCAGACCCATGGTGCCGCTGCTCACCGGTAACTCCTTTGCGTAAGCGAGACGTTGTCGAAGGTCAGCGGTTCCCGATGCTGCGTCGGCGGCACCCCGACACCGGTGAATTCCCACGCCGCCACATGGGCGAAACGCTCGTCATCGCGCCTCGCCTCGCCGTCCTCGGTCTGGAACTCCTCCCGGAAATGGCAGCCACAGGACTCAGCGCGCTCCAGCGCGTCGATCACCATCAACTCGGCGAACTCCAGAAAATCGGCTACCCGGCCGGCCCGCTCGAGGGTCTGGTTGTACTCGCCCTGGGAGCCCGAGACGTTGACGTTCTGCCAGAACTCCTCGCGAAGCGCGGCCACCCGTTGGCGGGCGGTGGCCAACCCGTTGGCGTGGCGCGCCATGCCGCAGTGGTCCCACAGCAACAGCCCCAGTTCGCGGTGGAAGTCATCCACCGTGCGGCGCCCGCGCACCGACAGAAGCCGCTGCAGTTGGCCCCGGGCCGCCGCCTCGGCCCGGCCGAACTCAGTGTGGTCGGTGTCGACTCGGCCCAGGCTGCTGCTGGCCAGGTACCCGCCCAGGGTGGCCGGAATGATGAAGAAACCGTCGGCCAGTCCCTGCATCAGGGCACTAGCGCCCAGGCGGTTGGCGCCGTGGTCCGAGAAGTTGGCCTCGCCTAGCACAAACAGCCCCGGGATGGTGGACATCAGGTTATAGTCGACCCACAGGCCGCCCATGGTGTAATGCACGGCCGGGTAGATGCGCATCGGCACCCGGTACGGATCCTCGTCGGTGATCTCGCGGTACATGTCGAACAGGTTGCCGTACCGGTTAGTGATCGCCGGCAGGCCGTCGCGGCGGATGGCGTCGGCAAAGTCCAGGTACACGGCGCGCCCGGTGGCGCCGACGCCTCGGCCCTCGTCGCAGGCGACTTTGGCGGCGCGCGAGGCCACATCGCGCGGCACGAGGTTGCCGAAGCTCGGGTAGCGGCGTTCGAGGTAGTAGTCCCGTTCGCCGTCCGGGATCTGTTCCGGCGCGCGCCGGTCACCCACCGCCGCCGGGACCCAAACCCGGCCATCGTTACGCAGGCTTTCACTCATCAGCGTGAGTTTGGCCTGGTAGTGTCCGGAAACGGGAATGCACGTCGGATGGATCTGGGTGAAGCATGGATTGGCGAAGTAGGCGCCGCGCCGATGGGCGCGCCAGGCCGCGGTAACATTAGAGTTCACCGCGTTCGTCGAGAGGAAGAACACGTTGCCGTAACCGCCGGTGGCCAGTACCACGGCGTCAGCCGCATACGACTCAAGCTCGCCGGTCAGCAGGTTGCGCACGACAATACCTCGCGCCCGACCGTCCACCACCACCACGTCAAGCATCTCCCGGCGCGGGAACAGGCGCACGCGGCCGATGGCCGTCTGCCGCATCAGGGCGCTGTACGCCCCGATGAGCAGTTGCTGCCCCGTCTGGCCGCGGGCGTAGAAGGTGCGCGAGACCTGGGCGCCGCCGAACGAGCGATTGGCCAGCGTGCCGCCGTACTCACGCGCAAACGGTACGCCCAGGGCGGCGCAGTGGTCGATGATTGCCCCGCTGATCTGCGCCAGCCGGAACACGTTGGCTTCGCGGGCGCGGAAGTCGCCCCCTTTGATCGTGTCGTAGAACAGCCTCCGGACGCTGTCGCCGTCGTTCTGGTAATTCTTGGCCGCGTTGATGCCCCCTTGGGCGGCTATGCTGTGGGCCCGCCGCGGGCTGTCATGGAAACAGAACGACAGCACCGAATAACCCAGCTCCCCCAGCGCCGCGGCGGCCCCTGCCCCCGCCAGCCCGGTGCCGACGACGATTACCGAGTGCTTCCGCTTGTTGGCCGGGTTGACCAGTTTCAGCTCGAAGCGATGCCGGTCCCACTTCTGCTCCAGCGGCCCTGCAGGGATATGCGCATCCAGCGACATCATTGACCTCAACGGCTCAGCACACCGAGGAACACCGGGAGGAACCCGAAACCGCAGGATAGCAGCAGGCACAACACCACGCCGACGGCCCGCACCCGGTGCGCCCCCAAGCCGAGGGTCTGCGCCGCGCTCTGGAAGGCATGGTAAAGGTGGAAACCCAGTACCGCCATGGCCAGCACGTACCCGCCCATGAAGGCGGGTTGGTGGAAGCTGGATGTCACCAGGTCGTACAGGGTGCCGTCATGTCGGTCGGCGAACTTGAACGACCGCAGGTGGAGCACGAGGAAGACCAGAATCACCAAGCCGCTGTAGATCATCGTTGACGACGCCCAGGTACCGCCGCCGAAGCGACCCAGGTGCTGGTAGCGCACCGGACGGGCGCGGCGGTTCTCCAGCGTCACCATGATCGCCAGGTATATGTGCAAACAGAGGGCTGCCAACAGGAACATCTCTACCGGCAGTAGCAATGGGTGTTCGGCCAGGAAGGCCGCGTAGGCATTGAACGCCTGCCCGCCGTCGCCGCGCAACAGCAGGAGGTTCCCGACCAGGTGCCCCAACAGGAAACCGTAGAAGATCATTCCTGTCAGCGCCATGCCCAATTTCTTGCCCACAGACGACGATAGTACTGACCAAGCCATCGTGGCTCCTCCTCAACCCCCGGTGGCGCGCATCCGCCGTGTCCTATATATAAACAAGGACCCGGTCGGCGCAAACCGAACGGGCCCGGGGCCGGCACCCGGGCCGTCCGCCGCTTCGAACGGGCCCTGGCTCGCAGCCCGGCTCGTGCGTACACTCACAGCGCCCACCATGGCCCCAAGCCTGTTCAGGGAAAGCCCGGATGAGAATACACGAGTTCCAAGCCAAAGATCTGCTCCGTCACCACGGCGTGCCAGTGCCGGCCAGCCGCATTGCCTCCCAGTTCGAGGAGACCGTGGCCGCGGCCTCCGAGGTGGGTTACCCGGTGGTCGTCAAAGCCCAGATCCACGCAGGCGGCCGCGGTAAAGGCGGGGGTGTCAAACTCGCACCGGATCGCGCCGCGCTGGAGCAGGCCGCCGGCCAGATCCTGGGCATGCAGCTGGTGACGCCGCAGACCGGCCCCCACGGGCAACGCGTCCGTCAGGTGCTGGTCGAAGCGGCCACGGCGGTGGCCGCTGAGCTGTACCTGGCCGTGCTGCTGGACCGCGGCCGCGGTCAGCTCACGGTGGTGGCCAGCGCCGCCGGCGGCATGGACATCGAAGAGGTGGCCGCTCGCTCGCCTGAACGCATCTGCCGCGAGTGGATCGACCCTGGTGTCGGATTGCTGGGCTTCCAGGGGAATCGGCTCGCCGCGGCGTTGGGTCTGCGCGGCGCCCCAGCACGGGCGGCGGCGACGATCGTCCGGCAACTCCTGCAGCTGGCCCAGGCGGCCGACGCCGCGCTGGTGGAAATCAACCCACTGGTCGTCACGGCTACCGGCGAGCTGATGGCCCTCGACGCCAAGATCAACCTGGACGACAACGCCCTCTTCCGCCACCCGGAACTGGCCGCGCTCCGCGACCCCGCCGAAGAAGACCCCCTTGAGGTGGAGGCGACGGCGCACCACCTGAATTACATCCGCCTGAGCGGCCAGATCGCCTGCATGGTGAACGGGGCGGGCCTGGCCATGGCCACCATGGACATCATCAAGCTGGCCGGCGGCAGCCCAGCCAACTTCTTGGACATTGGCGGCGGCGCCAGCGCCGAGACCGTCGAACAAGGATTCCGGATCCTTCTGCGCGACCCCGAGGTGAAGGCGATCCTGATCAATATCTTCGGCGGCATCGTGCGCTGCGACCGCGTGGCCGAGGGCGTGATCGAGGCGCGCCGGCACATCGATGTGCAGGTGCCGGTGGTCATTCGTCTGGCCGGCACCAATGCCGACCTGGCGGCCCGGCACCTGGCCGAATCCGGGTTCCGTTTCCGGGTCGCCGCCAGTCTCCACGAGGCGGCTCAGACCGCCGTGGCCGCGGTGGCAGAGGGGGGCACGAAGTGAGCATACTGGTCGATGGTACCACTCGGCTGATCGTCCAGGGCATTACCGGCAGCGAAGGCTCGTTCCACACCCGCCAGATGATCGAATACGGCACCTGTGTAGTCGGCGGCGTCACGCCCGGCAAAGGGGGGCAGTCATTCGAGCAGCGGCCCGTGTTTGACTCGGTGGCGGCCGCCCGCCAGGAAACCGGGGCCAATGCCTCGGTGATCTTTGTGCCGCCGCCCTTTGCCGCCGATGCCATCATGGAGGCGGCCAGCGCCGGTATAGAGTTGGTCGTCTGCATTACCGAGGGCATCCCGGCCCTGGACATGGTCCGCGTTGCCCACTACCTGGAGACGCACCCGACACGGCTGATTGGCCCGAACTGCCCCGGGGTTATCTCGCCCGGCAGCTGCAAGATCGGCATCATGCCAGGCTTTATCCACCGTCCTGGCCGCGTTGGCGTGGTCTCCCGCTCCGGCACCCTGACCTACGAAGCCGTGGCGCAGCTGACCGCGCGCGGCCTGGGCCAGTCAACCTGTGTGGGTATCGGGGGCGACCCGATCATCGGTACCCGCTTCATCGACGCCCTGCGGCTATTCCGCGACGACCCGGACACCGACGCCGTGGTGTTGATCGGGGAGATCGGTGGCCAGGATGAGGAGGTGGCGGCCGAGTACATTGCGGCCCACTTCGACCGCCCGGTGGTCGGCTTTATCGCCGGGCGCACCGCGCCGCCGGGGCGTCGCATGGGCCACGCCGGGGCGATCATCGCCGGCGGCAAGGGCACCGCGGACGCCAAGATGGCGGCCCTGCGGGCGGCCGGCATCCATGTTTGCGACAGCCCGGCAGACATCGGCGCGACCGTGGAAGAGGTCCTGCGGGCGGCTGGTCGTCGCTGACCCGGGGCCGGTCAACCCGGCGGCCAAACGGCGGCCGACGACCGGGGCGCCACCTCGCTGCCCACCGGCGTCGGTAACGGCATCCAGGCGGGTTGCCGCCACAGCCAACGGAGGCTGATGGCCCCAATCCCCGCGGCGAAGCCGATCAGCCACCCCGGCAGGTGAGGTTGCGGACCCGCCATGGCCCAGCCAAAGTGGGCTTGGCCATTGGTGAACAGGATGGAGCCCAGGTTGTTGACCAGGTGGGCCAACATCGCCGGGTAGACGCTGTGGGTGCGCCAGACCAGTACGCCCAGTACCAGGCCAAAGGCCAGCAACGGGGCGAACTCCCAGGGATTCAGGTGGGCGGCGGCGAAGAGGAAGGCCGAACCCAGGACGGCCCGCCGCCCGCCGATGCGGGCCCGCAGACCCACTAGCGCAAAACCGCGGAACATCAGCTCCTCGGCGATGGCCGGCACCAGGGCCACACAGACCGCGACCGCGGCCAACTCGCCGCCGGTGCGAGCCAGCTGCAGTTCCACAGACTCGCGCCACACGGCCACCGGCATCGCCCATCCCCACGCCCCCAGGGCTTCTTGAATCCAGGCGTCGGCCTCGGCAAGCAGGGTCGCGGCCGCCGCCGCGACCAGGCCGCCGGCCACCAGTGACTGCCAAGGGACGGCGTTCAGCAGGAGCCACTCCTCCACCGTGGTTCCCCAGCGCCGCGCCGCCAGCGCCACGGTGGCCAAGGCCGCCACCTCGGCCGCCACCACACCGGCCCGCGGCACCCCGCTGTGCACCCACGGCACCGCCGCCACCTGCGCCACCAGCACGGCGGCGCCGATCGCGGCTACCACTTGGCGCGGCCGGAGGCGGCGCGACGACCGTCTCATGGTTCCCCCGGGCCGTCGGCCGCCGACCGATGCTCCGTTGCCGGTAGCGGCGACGGTTCGTGACGGTCGGGAGGGGCCGAGGCGTCAACGGGTCCCTTGGCGGGGGGCGACGCCAGCCGTCGCCGGACCCCCAGGAACGCCACTGTCCGCGCCCGCCACCACAGATAATCGAGGACCATTGAGGGTACCCAACCCCGCTGCAGCGCTACCGCCATCAGCCACAGTGGCCAGTAGACGACGCCCCAGCACGCCGCCCGCAGTAGCAGGCGACGGGGCTGCCATGGCCGCAGTTGCAGGAAGTCAAGGCGTACCACCCCGGCCAATTCGGGGTGCAGTGCCAGTAACAGCGGCAAGCCGTGGGCGCCGTAGATGGCCATCATCTGGCCCAAGCCGCGCAGGCTGCGGATATGATGGTGCCACGAAATCGCGGCGTCGGCGAACACAAACTCCGCTCCGGCCCGGTGAAGCCGGTACCCCAACTCAAGGTCTTCGCCACCGTAGGCACAGAACCGCTCATCGAAACCCCCGACCTGACCGAGCAGGCCGCGCGGCAGCGAGGAGTTGCCGGTGACGAAACACTTGAAGGGGATGGGCGCGCCCACCGGTAACCGGTGCACCCCGCGGCCGCGCTGGTAACGGGCCACGGCCCCGCGCTGCTGCCCGGTTGGGATCAGGATCTGGCCGATGGCCACGCGGTGGGTGCCATGGCCGACGGCCGCCGCGTGCGCCGACAGGAAACCCGGTGCCACGGTCATGTCGCTGTCGAGGAACACCACCAGTTCGCCTCCGGCGTGCGCCAGCCCTGCATTACGCGCCCGGGCCCGGCCCTGGTTGGCCGCCATCCGCACCAACTGCAGCGGTTGCGGCGCGGCCGCGTTCACCAAGGCGGCCGCTGGCAGCGGGACAGGCGAGCCGTCATCGACCACCACCAACTGCACCCGATCGGCCGGGTAGTCCTGCTGCGCGAGACTCGACAGCGCGGCGAGCAACCGGGTGACGTCCTGGTACGCCGGGATGATGACACTGACCGTGGGACGCGGGCCGGTCACGGCAGGGGATAGAGCGCCAGCAGCTGGTGCGCCTCCTCTTCCCAACAGAAGCGGCGTGCCGCGGCTAGCGCCGCCAGGCGCCAGCGCGCGCGCTGGCCAGGGTCGGCGAGCAGCGCGCGGACGCCGTGGGCCACCTGCTGCGGGTCAAGCGGATCCACCACCAGCCCAACCTGCGCCTCGGTGACCACGCGCCCCATCTCCGGCAGGTCACTGGCGAGGACTGGCAGCCCTGCCATCAGGTACTCGAACAGCTTGTTGGGCAGGGAGTAGGCGAAGCTGCGGCAGGTGCCTTTGATCAGGCACAGGCCGACATCGGCGGCGCAGGTGTACGCGTG
Organism: uncultured Gemmatimonadota bacterium; assembly: GCA_903893785.1. Classification (GTDB taxonomy): domain Bacteria; phylum Latescibacterota; class UBA2968; order UBA8231; family UBA8231; genus CAITNQ01. The sequence continues at coordinate 8,767 of CAITNQ010000466.1, read as the reverse complement.
CAGCGCCGCGAACGGCACGCGGGGGTGGAAGAGGACTCGCTGCTCCAGGCCGGCCTGAGCTACCAGGCGGCGCAGCCGGTCCTCGTCGGGCCCATCGCCCAACAGGACCAGCGCCGCGTCCCCAAAACCCGGCGCGGCGGCGATCACTTCCGCCAGGCCGTTCTCGGTCAGGAACCCGCCTTGGTACAGCACGACCGGCCGGGACGGGGCCAGGCCGAGGGCCGGCCGCAGGGGATCGCCGGCTAACGGCGCGCGGTAAGGGGGCAGGTTCCGGATCACGCCCACCGCTCGCAGTCGGTAGCGGCGCTGCAGTTCGTCGGCGATGGGCTGGCTGACCGTGATGGTGTGGTCGGCCGTCCGGATCAATCGACGCTCCAGCAGCCTCCAGAACGCGCGCACATGGGGCCGGCCCAGCAGCGACGACTGCTCGGTCCACAGCTCGTGCGAATCGTAGACCAGAGGCGCGCGCAACTGCTGCGCGACCCGGGCGGCCGGCCACAGCGCGTCCAAGTCGTGGCCATGGACCGCCGTCGGCGCCACGGTCTTCAGGGCCTGCGTGGCCCGCCGCCAGAAGGACGGGTACGTGTGCCGCAGGGACCGCGCGCGGTTCACGGGCAGCCCCACGATCGTGATCCCTTCCCACGCCGGCGAAGGGCCGGCGTGAAACAGCGACGCCACCACCGACACGCGGTGGCCGGCGGCGGCCAGCGCCGTCGCCTCTCGGTAGATGCGGAAGTCGTAGCGCAGGTCAGTGAAGGCCACCATGCCGATGTGCATGCGCTTCCCCGGAGGAACCAAGGGCCCGGACGGCCCGCTGCAGCAGCATCTGGTACGCGAAGTGTGGCGGTCGTCCGGCGGCGCGGCGCGAGGTAGTCTGAGACCCCCGACCGAGGTCGAACGTGGGGAGGGGGAATCGGAGATCCCGGCGGCCCGGAACGGGGATTCCGGGTGACTACCGCAGACGCCAAGGGCCGTCCCTGAACCGCCACACCCGCATCTGACCGCAGACCACGCCCACCAGTGTGTGTGTCTCTTCGCAGCCCCGGCTACACTGGTTTGTGTGTCTCGGCCGGCCACCCTTCGGGGCCCAGTTCACCACCCCAACGCCCAATCTAACCCGTGCAACGGCCGGCGTCAAGCCGCTACGAACCGCCGCCGTCGTCGCGTGGGCCTCGGCGCGGATCGGGTCGAGTTGACACTGGCCAGTGTGCGCTGTAGACTCCCCTGCGCTGCCCCGGGGCGACTGGTTGCCGCCGCCGCGATCCTGTCCCGCTGACCGGAGGAAAGGCCGCCGTGCAGTTGGCCACCATGGTACACGCAGCGCGCCGTGCCCGCGGTCTGAGCCAGGGGGCCGTGGCGCAACGGCTGACGACTCCGAGCAAACCCAACGGGGTGTGGCCGACGTACGTGGGGCAGATCGAGAAGGGCGAGAAAGTACCGTCGGACGAGTTGTGCCTGCGCCTGGCGGATGTTCTTGGCTTGGACGGCCAGCAGGTTCTGCTGGCGGCGTACGCCGACCGGGTCGGCGCGACGCCGGCCGGCGTGCTGTTCGACCAGGCCCGCCAACGCCTGGCCGGTTCGCCGCCATCTGGCGCTGCCCCGGCCAGCCAGGCGACCGCCTGGCCCACGGACCCAGAAGTGCGGCGCGCTCTGGACCAGCCTGGCATCCGGGCGCTGCTGGTGGCCCTCGCGCAGACCCCACCGGACCGCGACTACGCGGGGGTGGTCCGGCGGCTGCAGGCCTTGGACGACCGCCACTGGGCCGGGCTGCTCAACCTGCTGGAGGCGATGGGATGCTAGGAGACGCGCGGCGGCTGGATGCGGCGCGTCAGGGCGCCGCGGCGGTCGAATCCGTGGCTGCTACCGGCGGCGGCGGGGGCGGTGCCGCGGCGCGGGCCTGACGGCTAGCCAGTACGGCCATCACCCTCTCCCGCACAAACCCATCGGGGTCCGCGAGCGCACCGAGCAGATAGCGATTGGCGTAGCGCTCCTCCATCGCCCCCAAACGCTCGATCGCCATCAGGCGGATGCCAGGGTCGCGGTCGCGGGCGGCAAATCCCAGCGCCGCGGCTACTTCCCGGCGGTCGCCGGCTGCCGGCCGCTGCGCCAGTTCGCCCAGTAGCTTGACCGCCTGCGCCCGCACGCCGACCTCGGGGTCGTGCAGCGCCCGGAGCAGCACGGCCGGCGTCGACACTTTCGGCGTGGCACCGAGCACGGGGACATAGCGCACCGGCGGCAGCGCCCGCAGGCCGCAGCCGGTCAGGCAGACGACCAGAACCGGCAGCGCGCACCGGGCGGCCCGCGCGGCCGCGCCACGCAGGAACCGGACCTTCGGGCGGGTGAGGTGCGAGCCAGTCATCGATGGCATATCCTGTCTATCGGCATCCGTGCGCCGGGGGCACAGCGCCAGCGCGTCGGGGGGAGGTGCGGGAACCGCCGGGGCCCGGTTCACGTCATACAAAGGCGTGACGGCGCTTGACGTGTCCGTCGCCTCGTTCACCCTCGACAGGAGGCACGACCTATCGGACCAGAATGCGAAGACTTGGAGGCGCTGGTCTCGGACTACCTTGAGGGCGAACTCGACGCCCTGACCGAACGGCGGGTGCAGGCGCATTTGGCCGAATGTAGTGCCTGTGCCGCCCTTGTCCAAGGCATAGCGCGGACGTGCGCCGCGGTACGGAGTCTGCGCGACTGTCCCGAACCAGCCGATTTTCGGCTGCGGCTGGCCACGCGTCTGAGCGAAGCAGCCGCCATCCGACGACCGGCCGAGAACGCCAGCCGATGGGCTCTGATCGTGGCGGCGGCGGTGGCCGTGGCTGTCCCGCTGCGGACCGGTTGGTCGCTGCCCGTGCCGCATCGTTGGGTCCGTCGACTGCCGGCGGCGGTGGCGATCCAAGCGCGCCCGCTGGCCCCTGTCCCGGCCGGGCTCACCGCGCCGCACCGGGGCCTGCCGGCCTGGCGGTCGTGACCCGCCCATGGTGCGCCGGTTGCCGCCGCGCTAGGGCGGCGGCAACCGGAATTCCCCGCGCGCGATGGCGGCCTCGAGTTCGTGGTGGAAGGTCGTATCCATGTGCGAAGTCATCTTCCAGCCCTCTGCTTCGCGCACGAAGTACACGAACGGGCCTCCGGGCCGTGGGGGCAGGTTTTCGGTCTGCAGCAGGATGAAGGCCACTCTCTGATTGATGACCTTCTCCAAGGCGATCCGGCGGCCGGCTTCCAGGTCCCGCGCAGCGGCGGGACGCTGACTCCAGTCCTTCTGCCACTCGGCATACCCGCCCGGCGTCTGCGCTTGGTATCCGCGGCTGAAACAGGCCCAACCGCCGGGCGCATTGCCGGCTCGGATGGCGTCCTGGTACGTGCGCAGGGTCGATGCGGGGGTGTCGTAGTCGGCGCCGCCACAGGCGGCTAATCCGGCTACCACGAGGGCCGCGGTCCACCTGAGCCAGCGACCGCGGCGTGTCCGGGGGTGGTTCCTGCGGTGGCCCCAAGAGAGCTTCACCGGCTCAACCCCGGCGACGGTTGGCCAGCGATTCGATCGCGTCGCGCAGACGCGCGGCCTCTTCATATTCCTCGCAGACCACAGCTCGCTCCAGTTCCGACTGCAGCAGCGCCAGCTCGTCGGCCGCCAGTGGGGTTGCGGGCGCGGGGGAACCGATCGCCGTGGCCGCGGGACGGCGCACATCGGCACTGTCGCGGCTCCCCCTGTCCGTGGCTTCACCTGCCTCCATCGGCGGTCGCGGCTCAATCTGGGCCTCCGGTTCCAAGAACCGTGCCAGGGTTTGCTCCGGATCGACATCGGTGGGCAGGGGCACTACACCGAGGCGGTCAAACAGCTCCGTCGCGACGAAGATCGGCACGCCAAGCCGCAGGGCAATGGCGACGGCATCGCTGGGCCGTGCGTCCACTTCACGGACGTGGTCACCCCAGTGGAGTACCAGTCGGGCCAGGTAGACGGTGCCCTCGGTTCCGTGGATCACCACCTGCGCTACGGTGACGCCCAACGGCGCTAGCATGCGGACCAGCAGGTCATAGGAGATAGGACGCACCGGCTCATCGCCATCCAGGGGCATCTGGATGGCCGCGGCCTCGAATTCGCCAATGGCGATCCCGAGCAGGCGTCCGGGATCGCTGTTCTTCTCCACCAACCACAGCAACGGCCGATCCTCGCGCAGCAGAGGCGCCACCTTGAGCACACTCACCTCGACCGTTGCCGCGCTGGGCATCGATGGCCCCTGATTCATACCTGACTCACCCCGGCCGCGGGCGCGGCGTCAAGCCGGCGGCGGCCGCAACCGCGAAATCTCGTCGCGCAAGCGTGCCGCTTCTTCGTACAGCTCCTCAGCGACCGCCTGCTCCAGACGTCGTTCGAGTGCGGCCATGGGGTCAGGCGGCGGCCCCGTCCCGGCCGGGTCCGCGAGCACCTCACCGGCGGCAGCCACCTCACCGGGTCCGGCGTCCGGCTCCTGGGGCGGTTCCGGCGCCGGCCGGACGAAACCGGCCTCGCGCAACACCGCTGCCGCCGCATAGATGCCGGCGCCCTGGCGCAGCGCCAGCGCGATAGCATCACTCGGCCGCGAATCGAGCGTGGTGATGCTGCCGTCTGCCGCCTGCAGATGGACCATCGCGTAGTAGGTCCCTTCATGCAGTTCGGTGATCTCGATCCGCAGCAGCCGACCGCCCACCAACTCCAGAATCGTGTGGGCGATATCGTAGCTGATCGGGCGCACCGCCGGCCGCTGCGCCAGCGCCGCGGCGATCGCCGCAGCCTCGAAACGGCCGATCACAATGGGCAGATAGGCCGGTCCGCCGCGCTCCTTCAACACCACCTGAGGGTACGCTGACTTGGGGTTGCTGTAGACCCCATCTATCTCCATCAATACCATGGAGTTCCGTCTGCCTCGGGTGCCTTCCGCGATCGCCCTCCCCCGGCGCAGAATATAGCACTGCCGCACCGCGGCGGCAACGCAGGGATCAGCGGTCGGCGGCGCGGCCGCGGACCTCGTCCTCCAGCGACTGAACCTGCTGCTCCAGCGCCCGCAGTTGCGTCCCCAGGTAGTAGACATACGCCACCACCACGGCCCACACCACCGCCAGACCCGCGACCAGGTACCCGTTGGCTTCCATCGTTTCCGTCTCCTTGCCCTTCAACGGCTGGCGTGCCTAGCCTCCTGCAGCGCCTGCACCCGCGCGGCAGTCCGTGCCACCTGCCACCGCAGCCATAGCAACAGCCCAAAGACGCCCAGCATCGTCACCATGCCCACCGCCAGAGTCAGCCGCATCTCCGGCGCCAGGGTCACTTGGCGCGGGTGCAGCTGTTGGTATTCTGCCCACAGCCGCACCGAGTAGTAGACCAAGGGAACGTTGGCGAAGGCCACGATACCCACCACGGCGGCCAGTCGCGGCGTTCGGCCGGCGACCGCCGAGTAGCGACGCAGCATCAGATACGCGACATACATCGAGAACAGCACCAGCATCGATGTCAGCCGTGGTTCCCATTTCCAGAACACGCCCCACACCGGGCGGGCCCACAGAGGACCCGTGATCAGCACGATCAGCGCGAAGAGCACGCCCAGTTCAGCCCCGGCCAACGCCAGGCGATCCCAGAGCGGGTTGCGCGTGCGCAAATACTGGACGCTGCCCACGAAGACCAGCACAAAGCCCAACCCGGCCGACGCCGCCGATGGCACATGGAAGTAGAACAGCCGCTGCGCCGGACCCATCTGCGCTTCGGTCGGGGCATACACCAGGGCGGCATAGACCAGCGCCAGGAGCAGGACCGTCACTCCGCCGCAGGCCGCCAGCCAAAGACGCTGGGTGGCGCTCATGCTACTCCTCCACGACATGCTCGAACAGCATCAAAGACAGGGTCACGAAGACGGTCACGTAGGCCACCAGGATCCTCAGAAACGGCAGTACCTCGGCAAACGGCCGCGCCTGCAGCACGATGGCCGTGCCTTTCACGCAGGCGATCAGCGCCGGCACCACCATGGGCAGCAGCAGCAGCGGCAGCAGCAGCTCGCGCAGCCGCAGATTCGCGGACATGGCCGCGAACAGCGTACCGGCCGCCGCCAGGCTGGCCGCGCCCAGCACCAAGATCGGCAGCAAGGCCCACAGGTGCGCGGCCGGCGTCAGGTTGAAGAACACCGCGAACACCGGCAGCGTCAGTACCTCCAGGGTCAGCAGGAACACCAGGTTGGCCAGCATCTTGCCGGCGTAGATCGCGCCGCGGTCGCCGGGCGCCAACAGCAGCGCGTCCAGGCAGCCGTTCTCCTGCTCGTCGGCAAAAGAGCGGTTCAGTGCCAGCACCGTGGCGAACACCAGCGACGACCACAGCACCCCGGGGCCGATTTCGGCCAGCGCCGCGCCACCCAGATCAAAGGCGAAACTGAACACCAGCAGCACCAGCACCACAAAGAACAGCATCGGCGACAGACGCTCGCGGGTCCGCCACTCCGCCTGCACGTCTTTGTGCAGGATGGCCCAGGCGCGCGCCAGCAGGCTCACGAGCGGCCTGCCGACAGCTGCGCGTACAGGTCCGCCAACGCCGCCACGCCGGTTTCCTGCCAGGCTACATCGCCAGCGACGCGACCGGCTTTCAAGACCACCACGCGATCGGCCAACGCCGCCGCGGGTTCGAGCTGGTGGGTGACCATCACCGCGGTTCGCCCCGACTGCCGCAACGCGGTCAGTTGCGTCGTCAAGCCCCCGATCCCCGCCGCATCCAGGCCGGTGAACGGCTCGTCCAGCAGCAGCAGCGCCGGGTCGTGCAAGGTGGCCCTGGCCAAGGCCAGACGCTGCTTCATGCCGCGCGAGAAGGTCCTCACCCGGTCGTGAGCGCGCCCGCTCAACCCCGCCCGTGCCAAGGCTGCCCGCACCTGCTCCCGCCGCTCCCCCAGGCCGTACAAACGGGCAAAGAACCCCAGGTTCTCGGCTGCTGTCAGGTCATCATACAACAGCGTCTGATGCGACAGCACGCCCAACAGACGACGTGCCTCACCGCTGCCATACGGGTCCTCGCCGTGCACGCGAACGCTCCCGTCGGTCGGCCGGACTAGGCCGGCCACGAGGCGCAGCAGGGTGCTCTTGCCCGCGCCGTTGTGCCCCAGCAGCAGGCAGAAAGAGCCGCCGGCCAACCTCAGGTTGATGTCGCTCAACACCGGCACCGCGCCGAAGCGCTTGCCGACCCGCTCGAGCTGCAGCACCGCGTCATTTGCGCTCACGTTCAGCCTCGGGCGTTGTCGGCACGGCCACGGCCCGTCGCACCAATTCGGCGCGCCGTTGCCGGTATTCCGGGTTGCTCTCATCGTCCCGGTACTGCTCGTCCAGCCGCGCGATCTGCGCCACCAGCGCGCCCCGCGAACCGAGCCCCCGCGCGCCCGCCCGCCCCGGCCGCGGTTGTCGTCGCCCCAGCACCGCCACCAGCACCCCCAACCCGACCACCATTCCGAGTGCCACCCAGGGCCAGCCATCCAGTTGTCCCTCGCCGGCACCGAAGGTTAGCGTCAGCCGCGCCCCGGGGGCCAGCGCCGCATGGCGCAGTCGCCGGTAGCGGATGCCCTCGACCTCGACCGGGCCCAGATCGGCGAAATCCGGCGGCGCGTGGTATTCGGCCGGCTGCACGAAGACATCGACCTGGTCGCAGCGGTACGGACGCTGAACCGACCACTCGGCCCGTCCCTCAGCGGCCGGTACGCGGTAAGCAAACGCGATTTCGGTAATCCCGGGCAGCAGCGGCCGGCCGTCCCCAACGCGGCCCGACGCGTCCGTAACCAAAGGCGGCCCCAAGCTGCGCACCGCCTGCACCCCGGCCGGCAACCCCAGGTCGGTCACCACGCCGCGTCCGCCGCCCACAAACGCCGCCGACCCTGGGTTGTCGACCTGCAGCCACTCGACCACCTGCAGCCCCTCGGCGGTCGCCTGGACAAAGGCCGACATCCCGGCCAACCGGATGCCGGGGTCGCTTTGGGTGGGCGGGAAAACCTCGAGGATAACCTGTTGCTGCTCGCCGACGAGCAGCCGCGACGAGTTGTGCGGCACGCCCTGGTACTCCGCCGTCAGCACCACCTGCAGCGAGTCCGCCAGCCGCGGGTCACGGAAACAGAACGCGCCGCGGGCGTCGGTGACGGCGCTGCCCATCCACTGCAGCGAATCCGGCCCGGGGGTGTACAAAGAAACCGGCAGCCCGGCGATGCGGGTCCCGGACGCGGGCGCGACCACCCACCCCTGCAGCAGGCCGCCCGCCAGCGCCCCGGCGGGCGAGACCAGCAGCCAGAGCGCGGCGGCTAGCCGGCTGCGGCGGCTGGCGCGAATCAACCCGGGCGGTCCGGCGGCGCGCCGCAGCGCGGGCAGCGGGCATCCCCTTTGGGCCGTGGCTGGCCACACCCGGGACAGCGCGCGGCGGCCGCACGGCGCAGGCGCTGCCGCGCCGCCTGCACCTCGCGCTCCAGCGTCTCCTGGCCCGCGGCCGGTTCCGGGATCGCCGTGGCCTCGTCCATTAGCGCCAGCGCCTCGGTCTCCAGCCGCGGGCGCAGAGCGGCGTAGTCCTCGGCGTTAACCTTGCCCAACTGCCGGTCGAAATCCAGCTCCCGCAGGGCTGCATACACCTGCTCTCTGCGCTCACCCACGGGGTCAACCGGCGTGGCCGCGCTGGCCTCGGGCGCCGGACCCGAATAGCCCAGCAATGGCCGCCCCACGGCGTAGGCCAACCCGACGAACATGCCAGCACCCGCCACCAAAGCCAAGGCTTCCATACACCCGTATCCCGCGT
>CAITNQ010000465.1 GCA_903893785.1 uncultured Gemmatimonadota bacterium | reverse complement strand
TACAGACCGGCCGGCAGGTCCGGCCAGGTGCCCTGGTCCCGGCCATTGCCCTGTGGCTGCAGCGACAGCGCCCCCGGGGGCGTCCCTAGCGACACCGATATCGCAGCCTCAACCAAAGCCGGGTTGTCATCCTGCAGTTGAGCCTGGAAGGCGACGCGCTCGCCCGAACGGTACGAGGACCGGTCCGTAGTCACGCGCAGACTGCCGCCGGGAGGCGCGTATGCCAGCCAGCGCACGCAGGCGAGCCAGAACTGCCGCACGGCCTGCGGATCCCCATCGACGCCGGAAGTGAGCAGGTCCAGACGCCAGAACGAGCCCGAGAGCCCGGCCACGACGCGCCCCAAACCACAACTGCCGGCGACCAGGACCGGGGCGCGGCTGCCGCCGGCCGCCTCGACCAACCGGGTCGCTCCCGGTCGCAGGCCCGTCACTACCAGGTAACCCGGAAGCGGTGGCAACGCGGCCCAGGCCGCGGCACCGCCCGGGCCGACCGGCCAGGGTCCCAGGCTACCATCGGTAACCCAGACCAACGGGATGTCTTCGGTAACGAAGCCGCTGCCGGCGAGCACCGGTAGCACCTCGGCCAAAGGCTGTGACGCACCCCACCAACCGGCGGTGCGCGGGCCGCCCAAGAACAGCAGGCCTGCCCCCTGCCGAACGCGGGCGGCGATCTCGCTCCCCAACGGCCCGCGCAGCAGGTCCAGCGGCGGGTCGAGCAGAACGATGGCGTCCTGCTCGGCAGGCCGACCTGCCGCAGTGGCACCAACCGTGCTGAGAGCGCCCTGCCCGCGGTACGTCTGCGCCACCAGCGACAGGCTTGAGTCGACGGCCAGTGAGCGCGACAGGAAGGCCAGATCGGGTCCGGGACCGCCCGCCACCAACAGGACGCGGGCCGGACGGGCCCGCACCGTGGTCAACAGGCGTGCCTCGTCGTTGTCACGCCAGGTCTCGCCGGGCAGGGAATCAAGCGCCGCCCGCAGGAGGTGGCCGCCGGGCGTCGTCGGGCGCCACGGCAACACCAGTTTGAGGTCCACGCCGTCCGCCGGCAGCTGGCAGTCGACGGTGGCCACCGAGACAGTATCGTCATACAAACGCACGCGGGCCGCCTGGCCGGCGCGCGACCAAGCACTCAGGGTGACCGAAACCAGGGTCGACCGTCCCGCATGCAGGGGCACCGGGGCGTCCAAGCCGGGGATGGCGGCATCTGGCGGTGTCGCCGCGGTGCCCACGCTCAACGCATACACGGGCAGACCAAGCCCCCGGGCAACGGCGGTCGGATCAGGCCCAAGGTTGCGCCGGCCGTCGGACAGCAGCAGGAGGGCCCGCGGCACGCCGGGGTCGTGACGCCGGCTCGGAAGGCCCTCGAGGGCCGCCGCCAGGTCAGTCGCGGAGCCGGATGGCGCCCACCGTGCCAACGTGTCCAGACCCATGGCCGCGGGGTGTTCCGCAAAACCAAGCGCCTCGATGTCGCAGGTGGCCAACGCCTGGTTCCAGGCCGGGTCCAGCAGGACTTCCTGCACGCGCTGAAGGCGGGTCTTCCCGCCGTCGTCGACGCCCATGGACGGGCTGGTGTCCACCAGCAGGGTCAACAGCGGCCGCGTCTGGTCGCTGCGGTACCAACTGTACACGGGCTCGAGCAGGGCAAGGAGCAGCAAGCCCACAGCGACGGTACGCAGCCCCGTCAACAGCCAACGGCGGCCCGGGTCCGGCGCCGGATGGGTCAAGCGGTAGAGCCAGTATACCAGGACCGCGATGGCGGGCAGCAGCGCCACCCAGACCCAGGCAACGCCCAAGCGAAGGGTCGATTCGGACCACTCAGTCACATTGGCTCCTGCCCTGGGGGCCGAGAGGCATGCATCGCTGGGTCAGTCGGCGCCCAGGCGAAGACGCGGATCGACATCCAGGTCCAGTCCGGCAACCCGCCCGAGGCGGAGGTAATGGTGGCCGACCGCGGCAATCATGGCGGCGTTGTCGGTGCACAGCGGCAGCGGGGGGCAGTGGAACCGGGCGCCGCGTTGCTGGCAGGCCTCCTGGAGTCGCTGGCGCAGGAGCGTGTTGGCTGCCACGCCGCCGGCCAGGGCCACCGCGCCCATGCCGCTGTCAGCTTGGGCGCGAAGCGTGGTCTGCACTAGGGCATCCACGACTGCCTCCTGGAAGCTGGCAGCGATGTCTGGCAGCTGCTGCTCAAGCTCACCGGGCCGCAGGCCGCGGGCATAGTTGAGCACGGCCGTTTTGAGCCCGGAGAAGCTGAAGTCGAATCCGGGGCCACCGGACATGGCCCGGGGGAAGGCGATAGCCGCGGGGTCGCCTTTGGCGGCCCAGGTTGAGACAGCCCGGCCGCCGGCGACCACTTGCCCGGGGGGTAGGAGGCCAAGGACTTTGGCCACTTTGTCGAAGGCCTCACCGGCAGCGTCGTCCCGGGTCCTGCCGAGGCAACGGTAGTGCCCCAACTCAGCTACTGTCACCAATTCGGTATGGCCACCCGAGACCAGGAGCACAAGGAAGGGGGGCTCCAGATCACTGCCGAGCAGGTTGGAGAAGATGTGGCCCTCCAGGTGATGCACACCGATCAGGGGTTTGCCGGCGGACAGGGCCAGTCCCTTGGCCATCGAGAGACCCACAAGCAGCGAGCCAACCAGACCGGGGCCGCAGGTCACGGCGATGCCATCCACCTGCGCCAACTCGAGCCCGCCCTGCGCCAGGCACTGCCGCACCACCGGCACCAAGGTGCGCAAATGGGCGCGCGAAGCCAGTTCCGGCACCACGCCGCCGTAAGGGGCATGGTCGAGTTGAGACAGAACGACGCTGCTGACAATCCGCGCGCCATCGACCAGCGCCGCGGACGTCTCATCGCAGGATGTCTCGATACCCAACACCAGCATGGCGAACCTCGGTAACGGGCGACTCAGTGGTGGGAGGCCAGGGTCACGGCGGCCGGCGCCAGGGCAGTTACCACGAAACGGGCGTCCGGCTCGCACTGCACCGGAACAACGGCACCAGGACCGGGACGGCCGTCGACGAACAGCCGCAGGTCTAGGGCCGGGTCGATTGCCGCGAGCGCCTCGACGCCGCCGCGGAGCCGCACCGAGGCCATGCCGGGTTCGGCCGCGACTGTATGGGGCGGCACGCCCCGGATGCGGATGATCACTTGCGGGTAGTCGACCTCGGCCACCGGCTGCACCGCGGCTCGGACGCGCACCTGCTCCGGTTGGCACGCTATAGTGCTGGTCGGCGGCCACGAGATCCGGGCCACCGCGTCCACGTCGGCCCGCACACTGGCCAAGACCAGGGTGTCAGCCGGCGCGGCGTGAAGTCCCGCCAGCACAGTCCGGGGTCCGGTGACCAAGACCTGGGCTGGCTCGGACCACGGGCGGCCGACGACCACGAAACCAGGGGCTGGCGTCACATCCATGGCAACGACCACGGGCAGGGACCGCTGCGCGCGCCGGTCCACCGCCGCCGTCACCTCCGTCGGCTGCACGACGCGCTCCACAGTAACATCGGCCTCGACGCCCCGACGCTCGACCAGGGCCGGCGTCAGGCGGTAGGTGCGGAGGGCACCGACCGGGCCCTCCAGATGCAGCCGGCAGAAGAACGATTCCTCGTCGAGGCGCAGCAGATCGCGGCCCACGCCGCTGACCACAATGGTGGCAGTGGCGGGCAGCGGGGCCGTGACCACGAGCGAGTCGTCCGGCTCCCCCGCGACTCCGGTCTCGGCCAGAACCGGCACCTCGAGGGTCCGTTCGTAGCGGTGCTCGGTACTGGCGTAAAACCAAAGCGCTGCCGCCAGCACCAAGGCCACCACCCAGTTGCTCCAGTCGCTGCGTCGGGGGTCAGCCACGCAATCCTGTAAGAGAAGAGGCGCCCGCGGGGCGCCAGATGCCGGCGGTCTAAGGTTCCGCTCGCGGCCCCAAAGTACCGGGGGAACGCTCAGAGGGCGCACGCCCCGGTGGGGAACGTCACCAAAGGTAACGAATGCGGTGGCGCTGGGCTTGAGGGTGCAGGCAGGTACGGGGGGGCGCCCGTTCGCAAGACCGGAGGCAGGGCCATGCCGGGCGTCACTACGAATCCGGCGCCGCTAGTGTGCCGGCGGAGGTCGGCCCTACTTGTACGATTCCTTCAGGACCTTGCCGAGGCTGAGTTCGCCGTTGTCTATGCGTAAGTGGAAGCCGCATTCGGGGTTGGTGCAGGCCCAGGCTTTGTAGTGAATGGCAGCGCCGTCGCGACCGTAGTCCGACAGGGGCACAAGCACGCCTTGGGAGCATTTTAGACACGGTGGAAACCCCTGCATCCTGCGCCTCCCCTCCCTGGCCGCGCCGCCGAGCACGGCCTGTATCAACTGGGACCCGGTTACGGAACCCATGCCGCAGCGGGTTGCGGTGACCCGATGACAATGGCGTAACTCCCTCGCCGAAACTTACTTCCGGCCCGACAGACTGTCAACCCGGGCGACCGGTTCAAGGGATCGCGGGTTTGTGAGCCGCCACACAGCGACCACGAGAGGTCGGCGGCCAACGCGGGTTTGGGGTGGCCGCAGGGCAAGGGGCCGCGTTCGGCGGTGACGACCGGGTTGCCGCCCGCCCCGGGACGCCGACCGGAACGCGATCGAACCCTGCCGGGAGGTGGGGGCGGCGCCAGCATATGCATATGCGTTGGGCACTTGGGGGCCTCGGGGGGGAGCGGGCGGGCCCCGGGAGCGGCCCGCTAGCCGCGACGGCATGCCACATCGGCAGCGGGACGATGCAGACCAGGTGGCGGTGGTGATGCCTGTCGATGAAGTCGGCAGTCGCCGGTCGCGACAGGGGGAAGGAGTCGTGAAGCGAGGTAATCGCGCCGGCCCGAAAAGCAGGGGGGCGGAGCCCGATCGCGAGCCCCGCCCCCCCATATTGACCTTGGAGTGCAGGCCG
>CAITNQ010000464.1 GCA_903893785.1 uncultured Gemmatimonadota bacterium | reverse complement strand
TCGCCGATGGCCTGAGCGGGTGTATGAGCCCGTGACCGCGCACCCTCTGTTGCCGGCGGCGATCGCGCGTTTGCATCCGGGGTTGGACGCCGAGGAGTTGACGTCCGCGACGGGGCAACTGGCCGTCCACTTAATGCATTTCCAGCGGAAGCTGGCGCATTTGGGCTGGGTCGTTGTCCTCTTGGAGCCACCCGCCGGTCAGCCCCGTCATGCAGTGCGGTTCGGCGCCGATCACCAACCCAGAGGACTGGACGTGGTATGGGGAACACCCCTGAGCGGGGCGCGCCCGGGGGTATGTCCTGGCGCCGGACCCAGGGGTGCACCTGGAGGAGGCACAGCCGCGCGCGGGCCGCACCCGAGGCGGTCGCGGAGGCCGCACGCATCCTCCCTCCGCAATCGACGGGATAGGAGCCGTGATGGCGATTAGCGAGTTGAACGTATTGGCCAACCGGCGCAACGCCCTGCGGTCCACGGGGCCGCGGACGGCCGCGGGCAAGAGGGCGGTGGCCCGGAACGCGCTCAAGCACGGCCTGACGGGGCACCAGACGATGTTGTTGCCGGATGAACAGCCGGCGGAGTTTGCCGCGTTCGCCGCCACCCTGCACGCCGACCTGACGCCTCAAAGCGCGGTCGAGGATCTGCTTGCCGAACGGGTGATAGGCTACGCGTGGCGGTTGCGGCGTGTGGTGCGCATCGAGCTCGGGGTCTTCGCCGAGCATGCCACCTATGAAGGGCAGGTCGAACTGGGGCAGGCGTTCGTGCGCGATGGCACGGGCTCCTGCAGTGAAGCGTTTCATCGCCTGTCGAAGTACGAGGCGGCGTTGGAGCGGGGTCTACTCACCACGCTGCGCGAGTTACACCGGCTTCAGGCGGCCCGCCGTGGGGAGGTGGTGATCCCGCCGGTGCAGGTCGACGTCAACGTCGTCGGTGTGCCCTGAGCCGGTGACCCGGCGGTGGGACGGGTTTGTTTCCACTCGATGGTCGTGCCCTGCCCCAGGGGTGGCTTGGGCACGCCGGAAGCGTTAATTACCGTTCAGAGGCGAGAGGACAGCGCCAGAGAGGAGGTATGATGGGATACGGTGCGGGGCGGTGGCAAGCCATCGCGGCGGTGGTGATCTGCCAGGCGCTCAGCGCCTCATTCGCGGAAGCCGCCGACACCACATCCCTCCCGACCCCCAAGGAGCGCGCCGTGACGGCAGTAGCAACAGGCGAAGATCGCGTCGGCGAAATGGTGACCGTGGCGGCGGGGGCCTTTCTGATGGGCAGTAGCGGCGCGGAGCCGTTTTCGACGCTGGAGGAACAGCCGCAGCACTGGGTGCATGTGCCGACTTACGAGATTGGCAAGTACATGGTTACGCGCCGTCAATACCGTCAGTTCATGGAGGCTGGTGGCTACCGCGAGCCGGCGTATTGGTCGGCCGACGGCTGGCGCTGGAAAGAGAGCGACCTGATCGTGCATGCCGGGATGTACGGCAAGGTATCCGAGGTGGTCCGCGTCGACCGCGGCCAACCGCGCACACAACCGGAGTACTGGGCGGCCGAACAGGAGTGGATCGGCCATGGCTTTGCCCATCTGCCATTCATCCAGACCGAGGACCACCCGGTGATCGGGGTGACCTACTACGAGGCAGAAGCCTACTGCAAGTGGGCCGGCGCCAGGTTACCGACCGAGGCGGAATGGGAGAAGGCGGCGCGCTGGGACGAGGTGGGGCAACGAGCCCGCATCTGGCCTTGGGGCGATTGTTGGGATCCCGATCGCTGCAATAACGCCGAGGACGACAATGCGGCGGGGGGTGGATCCCAGGCCAATCAGAGCGCTCCCGTCGGCAGTTACCCCAGCGGCGCCAGCCCATACGGCTGCATGGACATGGTCGGTAATGGCTACGAATGGGTGTCGGACTGGGCCCAGTCGTATCCGGGTAGCGCCCAGCCCTTCGACTACACCGGCAGGTATCGGTGTCTGCGGGGAGGGTGCTGGGATGACGGGCCCACGGCCGCCCGCTGCGCGGCGCGAGTCTGGTATGTACCGCCCAGCACGAGCGGTACGGGTCCCGGCGACAGCGACTATGTCGGGTTTCGCTGCGCCCGGTAACCCCGCCGGCGCGGCGACCAAAACACCCTCCAGGCAGGCCCCACCCCCGCGGGGCCTATCCATGAAACCCAAGGAGCAGAGCCATGTCGCAACCCGTTTACAGTACTGCGGATGGGTACATCGGGGAGAGCTTCTTCACGATCACCTTCGGCCAAGCGCTAGACAACGCGAATCCGCCGCCGCTTAGCGCCTTCGAGGTCCAGGTCAATGGGACCGACGTGACCGTCACCGGGATAACCGTTGATAGTGTTGCCAAGACCGTGCAGTTGACCATCAACACGACTCTCTTGCCGGGTGATATCATCGATTTCGTCTACACCGACCCGACGGTCGCCAATGACGTCAGCGCGGTTCAGGGGTTGGACGGCACCGACGCAGCGAGTTTCTCCCACAGTACCGTTGTGGCCATCACGCGCCCGATCTGTTACCTGCGGGGCACGCTGATTCTCACCGATCGAGGGGAGGTGCCGATCGAATCGCTGCGCATCGGTGACACCGTGGTCACCCGACGGGGAGGGCTCCAGGCGATCAAGTGGATTGGCCGGCAATCGTTCGGTCGGCGGGTGTTTGACTGGCGCGGTGCGCCCATCCGCATATCCGCGGAAGCTCTCGGCGCCGGCCTACCGCGGCGGGACCTGTGGATCTCGCCGGGCCATTCAATGCTGATCGGTGAGACGCTGTTACTGGGCCAGCAGTTGGTGAACGGGGTGACCATCATCCAGGATCTGGAGCTGGATCAGGTGGAGTATTTCCAGCTTGAGACCGAAGCGCACGACTGCGTGTTGGCCGAGGGGGCGTGGTCCGAGACCTACGCGGACGGCCCGGGCTTGCGGAGTCAGTTCCACAACGCCGCCGAGTTTCACGTGCTGTATCCGGACCATGTGGTGCCGGCCGAGCCGCAATTGTGTGCCCCGCGCCCCGAGTGGGGCCCGGCGCTGGAGGCGGCACTGCGCCCGGTGGTGCAGCGGGCCGCGGCCCTGGTGGTGCCCGGACCGCTGCGGGCCTCGATCGACTTGATGTCTGAGAGCGGTAGGCTCGAAGGCTGGGCTCTCGATCTGGCAAACCCGGAGTTGCCGGTGCTGCTGGAAGTGGTGCTGGATGGCGAGGTCCTGGCCACGGTGTTGGCCGCCAACTACCGGCACGACCTGTTCGTAGCGGGGTTTGGTCGCGGGTACTGCAGCTACTCCATCGAGCTGCAACGCCACTTTACCTTGGAGGAGCGGATGCGACTTGTCGTGCGGCGCGCCGCCGACGGCGCCCAGGCGGGGCTGACACCCGAAGCGCGGATGTCCGCACCGAGAGCGGAGGCTTCGGTTGTTTGCCACGATCAGCCCGCGCGATCACCGCAGATCGCCGCCTGAACGCGGAGTTGTAGCCACAGGAAGTAGTCAAGGCGTCGCACTGCAGCCGTAGTGAAGTCGGGTTTGCCGAGCCACTCCAAGCAACGTCCTTGCTCTCCGACGCGGACCCGCCTGACGACGCCGTGTCGGGGAGCATAGCACGGCACCGCGCCCCACCCGACGGCCGGTGTCGTGCCGCGTTGCCGCGCCGTCGTGATGGGCCAGGGCCACGAGCCCATCGTCTGGTCCCCAGGGGAACGAGGGGGTCTGCCGTTCGCCGTCGCACGCGCTGGTCTAGCGCCCGCGGGCGCCCTTCGCGCGTAGCGGCATCATGACCTGCCCCAGCGTCGGTATGGGGTCAGTCTTCCGTGACGCCATTGGGTCGGCCTGTATCGCGGTCCGGCACGGCGCCGTGGCGCAAGAGTGTATCGCCCATGCGGATGCCACCCAGGTCGGCACCGTGGAGGTTGGCCCCTGCTAGGTCAACCGCAGTCAGATCGGCCCCCCTCAGGTTGGCCAAGCTTAAGTCGGCCTGGCGTAGGTCCGCCCCTCTCAGGATGGCGTTCCGTAGGTCGGCCCCGCTGAGGTTAGCCCGAGTCAGGTTGGCCGCCCCTAGTCGGGCTCCGCTCAGGTTGGCGCCGCCTAGGTTGGCACGGCTTAGGTTCGCCCCGCTCAGCTCGGTTTTCCTCAGGTCGGCGCCGCTGAGTTCGGCCTGACGTCCAGTATTCTGGTCGGCAAGCCACTGTCCGTGGGCCGCCAGTATAGCGGCGAGCTGCACACGCCATTGTTCGTGCGCCCTTTGCTTGGCCGCGAGTTTGTCGAGCATCGTTCCCATGGCGACCCCTCCCAGGCGTCGTAGGCGTTGTCTGGCGATGGTGGTGTGCCTCTTCGGGCAGTGGGGCCCGGCCGGTATCCTGCGGAGTCGACGGCCACCGAAGTGAACAGTGCCACCGCTGACGCTGCGGCCCGCCGCCCCCGAGCGCGCCCGGCCGTCAGCGACATCGCGGTGGCCGAGAGCCCAGCTTACGGGGTGCCGCCTCCCCCCCGCTCGCGGTGCATCCCGATGGCGTGTCCCGCCAGCGCCTTAAGCGTCCCGAGGTCGGCGACCGGTTTGGCCAGCTGCAAGTCAAACGCCCTACGCCGGAAGTCTTGCTCGCCCAGCTCCCAACCGGTGAACAGGACCCGCACCACCGAGGGGTCGACTTCAGCTACCCGCCGGGCGAGGCCCTCTCCCGACATACCGGGGAGCCCCAGGTCGATGATGGCCACGTCGTAGATACCAGGTTTCATCTGCGCCAGCGCTTGCGTGCCGTCCTCCACAGCATCGACCTGGTGCTCCGGCCGCAAAGCACTCAGTAACACCTTACGGACGACCGGGTCGTCGTCCACTACGAGGATTCTGCCCCGTTCTTGAGCGACGGTGCGGCCATGCGCCACGGCAGGTGACTCCAACGTCCCGGCCGGCAGTCGCAGCCGGAATGTCGCGCCGCAGCCCGGGGCGCTCTCGACCTCGACGCTGCCGCCCCATTGGGTGACCGTGTTATGCAGTGTAGAGAGGCCCAACCCGGTGCCCACGTTGGCCTTGGTGGTGAAGAAGGGCTCGAAAATACGACTCCGCGTCGACTCATCCATCCCCACTCCGGTGTCGGTGAACTCGAGATGCACATAACCGTCATCTTCAAAGGTGCCAAT
>CAITNQ010000463.1 GCA_903893785.1 uncultured Gemmatimonadota bacterium | reverse complement strand
GTTCATGTACGAGAACATCGACGCCGTGTACCTCGGCCAGCAGACGCCGAAGCAGTACATGGAGAAGGTCAACGCGGTCTTCCAGGACGAGCTGAAGGCCGGCGCGGTTCCCCAGCAGCCCAAGCCCAAGCAATGAGCGCGCTGGGACGGGAAGCGGTCCAGCCCGTCGCCAACACCACCGCCGGCAAGCGCCGGCGGTGGCTTGGCTATCTCTTCATCGCGCCGGCCCTGACGCTGCACCTCTGCATCGTGGGCATCCCCGCGCTCGTCACGTTCGGGCTGTCCACGTTCCAGTGGGACGGCCTCAAGCCGCCGGAGTTCGTCGGGCTGGGCAACTTCATCGAGATCGTCACCAAGGACGAGGTGTTCTTCAAGGCCTTCACGAACAACCTGCGCTGGCTGGCGGTCTTCCTGACGCTGCCGGTGTTCATCGGGCTGGTCACGGCGGTGATGGTCAGTACGCTTGGCAAGAGCCAGTTCCTCTACCGCACCATCTACTTCCTGCCCTACATCTTCTCCTCCGCCGTCGTCGCCCGGATGTTCAACTACCTCTACCATCCCTTCTACGGAGTCAACCTGATCCTGAAGCAACTGGGCGTGCCGGAGCTGGCGCAGTCGTGGCTCGGCAATCCCAACCTCACGCTCTTCGCCGTCCTGAACGCCAGCCAGTGGCATTTCTGGGGCTTCGACTTTATGGTGTTCCTGGCGGCCCTGCAACAGATCGACCGCAACCTCTACGAGGCCGCGTCGCTCGACGGCGCCAGCCGGTGGCAGAGCTTTGCCTTTGTCACCGTGCCGCTGCTGCGGCCCACCATCGTCTTCATCCTGCTGATGACGACGCTCTGGTCGTTCAACGCCTTCGACTACGTGTACATAATGACGCAGGGGGGACCGGCCCACGCGTCCGAACTGCTCGCCACCTGGATCTACAGCTCGGCGGTTGGCTCCCGAATGGCCGGCTACGCCAGCGCGCTCGCCGTCACACTCACGCTCATCTCATCTGGCGTCATCATCGGCTACATCTACCTCCGCCGACGAGGTATGGAAGCATGAGCAGCATCGGAGCTGGCTCCCGCCGGACACTCCGGCGTCGCGCGCTGCCACTGGTCCATCTGCCGCTGCTGTTCCTGCTGTTCATCGCGCTCTTTCCGGTGCTGCTCCTGGCGATGAACTCGCTCAAGGCGGACGTGGAGATCAAGGGGTCGCCGCTGGCCCCGCCGACGGTGCTCCATCCCGAGAACTACTACAACGCGTTCGTGGCGGCGCAGTACAACCTGGCGATCGGCAACAGCCTGATCGTCTCGGCCGTCACGATCTGCGGCGTCTGCCTGCTGGCGGGGCTGGCCGCCTACGGGCTTACGCGGCTGCACCTGCCCGGCTCCGACGCCATCGCCACCTACTACCTGCTCGCGATCACCATCCCGGCTCAGCTCTATCTGGTGCCGCTCTTCTTCGCCTGGGTCCGGCTTGGCCTCACCGACTCGCTACTTGGGCTGATCCTGGTCTACCTGGCCATCTACCAGCCCTTCTCCATCTTCCTGCTTCGGGCCTACTTCCTCGGCATGCCCGAAGACATCGAGGACGCCGCGCGGGTCGATGGCTGCTCCGAGTTCCAGACGTTCTGGCGGGTCGTGATCCCGCTCTCGGCGCCGGCCTTCCTGACCGTCGCGGTCATCGTCGGCACCTGGACCTGGAACGAGTTCCTGTTCGCCACCACCATGCTGCACAAGCCGGAACTGCTGACCGTGGCGCTCAAGTTTGTCGTCTTCACCGGCATGTTCGACGTCGACTTCTCGCAGCAGAGCGCCGCGGGCATGATGGTGATCCTGCCCGTGATCGTCCTCTTCCTGGCCCTGCAACGCACGTTCGTCCAGGGCATGATCAGCGGGGGGCTGAAGTAAGGCCGGCGCGGGCGTCGACGCCGGGGTACTGTGGTGGCCGGTCGTGGGCGCCCCGACCGGCCTGGATACCTTTGCCTCGCACCCAGCGCACCGGAGGGACCCAATGGACTACAAC
Organism: uncultured Gemmatimonadota bacterium; assembly: GCA_903893785.1. Taxonomy (GTDB): domain Bacteria; phylum Latescibacterota; class UBA2968; order UBA8231; family UBA8231; genus CAITNQ01. Next base: position 497 of record CAITNQ010000463.1, on the reverse strand, counting down.
CTGTCGGATCGAGTGTTCGGCTGCCTGCTCGGAGGGGCCATCGGCGACGCGATGGGCGGCCCGGTCGAGGGGCTGGACAAGGCCTACATTGCCAGCGAATGGGGCCGGGTGGAATCCCTGCTGCCCTACCGCCGCCCCGGTGGCGGTCGCCCCCGCCGCGCCGGCAACCGCCGGATGGAGGCGGGCGCCTTCACCGACGACACGATCCACGCCCTGCTGATCTGCTGGACCATCGCCCGCAAGTCCGGGCGGATCACCGCGGAAGACCTCGCGGAGACCTGGCTGCAGCACGCCGACCTCGTGCTCGACCTGTGGTACACCGAGCAGATCGCGCTCTACCGCTGGGCGCTGGCCGGGACGCCCGCCGCCGAAGCCGGGCAGCACTCGATCCCGGCCGACAACACCGTGATCGGCATCGCGCCGATCGGCCTGCTGCACGCCGGCCTGCCCGCGCTGGCAGCCGCCGACGCCCGCGAAGTCGCCGGCCTGCTGAACGG
>CAITNQ010000462.1 GCA_903893785.1 uncultured Gemmatimonadota bacterium | reverse complement strand
CGCCAGCCGCCAGGGACTGGGCGTTCCACCACAGGCCCACGGCACTGTCACCGTACGGCCCGCCGCCGATGGTGTAGTTCCACTCCGCGCGGACGAGTCGGTCATAGGGACCGACCACGAAGCGGTCGGGCGCGGTGGCCCCCGCGCCCACCAGCGTGCCTTGCGCGACCAGACGGCCGGTGCCTTGGGTGGGCCCCTCCTCAAAGGCCTGCCAGAACGTGGGCACGCCCGTGCCGCGGAATTCCGTCTCGTTGGCGCTGTACCCGTAGCTGGTGCTCAGTGGCGCCGCATCGTTCCAGCCCAGCATGGTGTCCATCTCCAGGTACAGGCCTACCTGGTGCGTGGCCGTGCCCTGGTTGCGCAGGCTGTACTGGATCCAGGCCGCGTCGTCGCGTCCCGTGGCCGCGCTCCGCACGAGGGTGACGCGCTGGGTGACGGCGATGTCGCCCACCTTCCACACCGACACCACGCCGCCAGCGTCTTCGGCGGGCGCCTGGGTGAACTGCCCGGAGGACTCGCCGAAACGGTACAACGTGCCGTCGATGAGTACCTTGGCCACCGTGGTGTTGCCGTCGCCGTATAGCAGGTTGCGGCCATCGGCGGTGTTCAGGTCGAAGTAGCCGGCGCTCTCGCTGACCTCCAAGGAGAGGTAGTCATTGGCCAGCGACAGGGCCATGGTCCGCGCCAGCTTGCCGGTGGCGCCACCGAGTTTGTCCGCCCCGGGCTCGGTCAACCGCCGCGCCGCCACCACCTTGCCAGACACGGCGGGCGCATCCACGGTCACCGTGGCGTTGATCGTCACCCGTGACGCGCCCGCGGTGAGCGTCGGTACCGCGGTCGCCTGAGTGACCACGGGACCGGTGGCCGACACGGCCGTGGTGGTGAAGGTGAAGTCGCTGCTAGTGCTGGTGTTGCCGACCGCATCGGTCAGGACCAGGCGGTAGTGATGCGTGGTTCCCGGAACCAGCGCGGTGAGCGCGGCGCTGTGACTGCGGCCGGCCGGCAGGGTCAGACGCGCGCCGTACGATGCCGTGGGCCCATACTCCACCATGACCGTGGCCACTTCATCGGTGGTCCAGGCGATCGTCGCGGTGGTCTGCGACAGGCCGGATACGGTGGGGCCGCTGGTGATCTGGGGGGGACTGGTGTCGCCGGCCACGGCCCCGGGCACGACCACGGTGCCCACGCTCGGGGCCGCGCTCAGCCAGGGCGAATAGGCCACCCAGTCGGAGACATCGTCGCCCAGGCCGGCGGGGTTCTGCCGCCCATCGGCGTTCGAGTCGTCGAAGGGCCCGGTGGCATCGCCCCACCAGTTGTTGGTGCCATCAACCACCGCGCTGCTGTTGTCGTTGCGCACACCGCGCCGACCATTGCTGGTGATGGAGCTGTTGTGGATCGAGGCGCGCGAGTCAGAAGCCACGTAGAGCCCGTGTTCACCGCTGCGGTACAGACGGCAATGGTCCAGCGATACACTGGCGCCACTGTACACGTCGACCAGCCCCGCGGTGTAACCGCCGCCATTTTTGAACTGGCAGTAGTCGAAGCGGGCGTTGCCACCGTCGGTGATGACCACCCCACCCCACT
>CAITNQ010000461.1 GCA_903893785.1 uncultured Gemmatimonadota bacterium | reverse complement strand
TGGACTGTCAGGCCAGCGAACCACCGACCGGGCAGTCACTGGAGCTGGTACGCCTGCCGCAGGTAGTGGCCATGCCCCACGCCGGCTCCAAGACCCGCGCCACGCGTCAGCGCATGGCCCTGTGGGCGGCACGTTCGATCGACGACGTGCTCCAGGGCCGCACGCCCGAACACGTGGTGAATCCCCAGGTGCTGCCGCAGTTGCACCTGAACCCGCGCTGAGGGCCAGCGCCCGACGACCCAAGGGCGCCGGCTCACGCGGCCCTGGTCCACCGGTTGGCCTCAGCCCGTTCCCGTGGCGGCAGCCACAGCCGGGTCGATGGCCGGGGGCATGAAGAACTCGTATCGGGCTGCGTCCCCGTACCCGTCCACCGTCACCGGTACCACGCCGACGTGGGTCAGGGCCACCTGCACCACCTGCCGGTTGAAGGCGCTGACCAACGGGTCGGCCAGGTAGTCTTGGACCGGCATCCAGCGGCACGCCGCGATTTCGTCTTCCTGCACGACGATGTCCCGCGTCAGTGGCCGCAGCCGGCAGATGAAGTAGATATCGGATTTGCCGAAGCGGTACCCGTGCCAGTGCCGGAAGCACAACAGGGCCTCGAACTGGGTCAGGACCCCGGTTTCCTCGGCTACTTCGCGCATGACGCCGTCAACGAGGTGCTCGCCGGCGTGGAGCGCGCCGCCCGGCAGCTTGAAGCGCAGGGGCTGGCCCGCGGCGCCGTGGTATTTCTCCGCCACTACCAGCAACTCGTCCGCCGGTGTCAGGACCACGCCACCCGCGCCGATGTAGTGCGACGCGTGGGCGGGGATGAAGGCGCTGGCCACCAGGCGACAGGTCATCATGACGTAGTCATCGGCGGCATGGTGATAGCGGAAACCCGCGGCCACGGCGACCGGCACCAGGGCGGCGCGAGTGATCGGCACCTGCAGCCAGACCAGCCGCAGGCCTTCTTGGCGCCACTGGTCCATGGCGGCACCCAGCTGCCGGGCAAAGTCGCCGGGATCGGCCGCCAGTGCCTCGGGGTGAGGCAGCACCCCACCGAAGCGGTCGCGTTCGGCCGGGAGCGACGCGGCCCCTGACCCGCCGGCGCGCGGATCACATACCAGGGTCACGGCGTCCTCCTAGGGTTGGCAACCAGGCAGGCCGCCCGGTCGCTGGCCGAACCGGTGGGGCGGCCTGGCCACGAGCCGCCGCAGACACCGGGCGGCACAGCGGAAGGGCACGCGACGCAACGGCGGACCGAAGGCACTGCGGTCATGCGGCTTCTCCTCGACGCGGTGACGGGTGCTCAGAAGCGGGTCTGAGCCCGGGCAATGTTAGGTACCGGCCAGGTCACTGGCCAGGGGCTCAGTGGCCGGTCTGTGCAGCACGAACACGTGGGGGAACAGCCCGCCGGCCTCCACCGCGCGCAGGTGCTGCAGGCGGAACCGGCCGAAGTGGTTGACGGCTCGGACGAAAACGCCGCGCCGCCAGACCATGACGACCAACCGCCCGTCGGGTTCCAGGACGCGCCAGGACTGCTCCAGCAGGGCGCGGTAGAAGCTGGGGAAATGCAGCGTCTGGCCCACCTTGACCCCATAGGGCGGATTGGCGACCACGGCGCGGAAGGAGCCTGCGGCAAAGACCTGATCAAGGCACCGCAGATCGAGCTGGCGAACCTGGCACTGCGCCAGGCAGCCGGCGGCCTCCAGATTGGCGCGCGCTCCGGCGACGGCGTCGGCGTGGATGTCGCAGCCGTGGACGCGCAGGCGCCCGGACAGGTGGGCGGCCTCCAGCAGCAGGGTGCCGGAGCCGCAGCACGGATCGAGGACCGCACCCTCGGCATCGGGCCGCAGACCCGCCAGCCGAAGCAGGGCGTAGGCGACGGTAGCCTTGAGCGCGGCTCGCGACTGATAGATGCGGTGATGGCGCTGACTGAGCGCACGGTCGGTCACCTGCAGGCTGAGCAGGCAGAAACCGCCGAACAGGTCGACCCGCACGTGCACCGCCGGGCGTTCCAGATTCACGGGCCGGCCGTAATGCTCCACCAGGGCCGCGCCAGCGACACGCTCCACGTCCATGCTGGTGAAATCGTGCCGCCCGACGCGCCGCGTGGTCACGCGGAAGCTGGGCGCCCCCACCAGGTCGGGCAGCGGCTCCGACAACAGGCGCGCGCGGATGGCCGCCAACTCGTCGCCGGCCGGGACGCCGAACCCGGCCACCGGCCGCAACAGGTGGTGAATCGACCGCAACCGCATGGCGAGTGGCAGGACCACCGACTGAGCTTCCGGGTGGCGCACCAGCACGTGGCCAGCCAAACCGAAAGGGGCCGTGACGGCCACGCCGGCGGGCAGGCCCGCAGCCTGGCAGCTTTCGGCGAACTCGGCTACGACGATGTCCTCCAGCCCCGGGTTGGTGGTGAAGAACAGGTCGCCCGCGCCCATCTCCCACGGCACCGACGGGGCCCGGACCGTGGTTACTCCGGGTTGCGACCGCAGATCAGGGTCGGACCAGGTATCGACTTGCTGCACGGGCATTCCCACCGGTTCTTGTGGCGCGACGGGGCGGCCAGGAAGACGATTAACCTGCGGCCCTGCGGCAGCGCCGGCAAACGGCGCCCCTGGAGCATTTGTCGGGCGGCAGTGCCGGCGGCGTGGCCAGCCCCGACGATGTCCACCTGCCTGAGGAGGCCCCATGCAACGTGCCCTGACCGCCCGCTTGGTCGGCCGCCAGGCGGACCGTGAACTCAAGAATTACCTGACCGCGCACCTGCCGCGCTGGCAGACACCTGCCTCCCTGACCGACTGGCCGGCCCGCGCGGCGCATCTGCGCCAGGCGGTGCTCGACCGTTTCTTCCGGGGCCACGACCCCGGACTCCTGGACCTGGAACCGCGCTGGGAGTTCGTCGGCGAACTGCGGCCCAGTCCTCTGTACCGCGTGCGCAAGCTGCGCTACGAAGGGTACCCCGGGATGTGGATTCCCGCACTGCTGTACGAGCCCACCGAGTTGTCACAACCCGTGCCGGCGGTACTGAATCCCAACGGGCACCACGCCGGCGGCAAGGCCATGGACTACAAGCAGGCCCGCTGCATCAACCTGGCCAAACGCGGCCTGCTGGCGCTGAGCCCGGAATTCATCGGCATGGGCGAACTGCGCGCGGACGTGGAACACAACCGCCTGGCACACCTGGACCTGATGGGGGCGGCGGGGGTGGCCGTGTTCTACCTGGCGATCAAGCGCGGCCTGGACGTGCTGCTGGCCCATCCCGCCACCGACGCCGATCGGGTGGTCATGACCGGGCTGTCGGGAGGCGGCTGGCAGACAGCGGTGCTGGCCGCCCTCGATCCGCGGATCGGCTATGTCGTGCCGGTGGCCGGCCACTCGCCGGTGTGGCAGCGCCTGCACCACCCGGGCGACATGGGCGATGTGGAACAGGTCCCCTCGGACCTGTGTACGGCCGCCGACTACGACGCTCTGACCGCTCTGTTCGCACCTCGGCCAACCCTGTTGATCTACAACCACGATGACGACTGCTGCTTCCGCACGCACCGCACGCGGCGCTCGGTGTACCAACCGGTCAAGCCGCTGTTCGCACGCCTGGGCGTGGCAGCCGATCTGGGGTTCCACGACAACCGCGATCCGGGCACCCACAACTACGGCGCCGACAACCGCACCCAGTTCTACCGCTTCCTCCACCGCTACTTCGGGCTGGAGGGCCCGGTCACGGATCTGCCCTGGGAAGCCGAGGTGTACAGCGAGCAGGAACTCCGCGTGGGGCTGCCGTCGGACAACGCTACCTTGCTTTCGCTCAGCCAGCAACTGGCGGGCCGCCTTGGGCCGCGGAACCCGTCGCCTCCCATCCGGGGCGCCAAGGGAAGGCGGCGCCGGCTGGCGCAGATCCTGCATTTGCCGACGCTGGAGGTAACCGGAGTGCGGCAACCGCGCGCAGCGGCCGTTCGCGGCGGCGTGACCATGCGTCAGCACGTGCTCACCGTGGGCAGCTGCTGGTCGCTGCCCGTCACCGAGCTGGCCACCCCGGCCGCCGTGGGTACGGCGGTGCTCGTCGGCGACGGTGGGCGGGCCGCGGCCGGTCCGCGGGCCCTGCCGGCCCTGCTGGCCGGCCAGCGGGTGGTGGCGGCAGACCTGCTGGGCAGCGGCGAGCTGTACACCACCTGGCAGTTCCACATGCTGCTGGCCGGGGCCGGACAGCGGCCATTGGGGATCCAGGTGGGCCAACTTCTGGCGGTGCTGCGCTGGTGCCACGAGCAGTTTCCCGACCAGCCGGTGCATCTGCACGCCGCCGGCCAGATCAGTGCCGTAGTGGGTCTGATCGCTGCGGCGCTGGCGCCGGGAGACCTGCATTCGCTGACCACGGAGGGGCTGCTCGATTCGCTCCGACGACTGATCGACTGGCCGGTGCCCTATGCCAATGCCGCGCCCCTGTTCTGTTTCGGCCTGCTGGCTGAGTTCGACATTGACGACCTGGTGGATCTGAGCACCCCGGTGGTGCTGGCCGACGCTGGCCGCGGCCCGTTGCGGCCCAGGGTCCAGTGAGCCGGTACTCCGTGGGCCTGGGGCCGGGCTTCCTGGCCCTGGCCTTCTGGCTGAACCTGCTGCGCCTGGAGCCCTTCGCCACCTGGTTCTACCTGTTCGCCTGGTTCGGCGTGATCCTCACCGTGGACCAGCTCATCCGGCGCTGGGAGGGCCGCTCCCTGGTAATGCGCTGCGGGCTGGCCGGTTTCGCCCTGGTGATGATCGGTTCCGCGACCACCTGGTACTTCTTTGAGCTGCTGAACCTGCGTCTGGAGAACTGGTATTACGTGTTTGTCGCCGACGGCGCCGTGCGGCGCAGCGTGGGCACGCTGCTCTCCTTCGCCACGGTCTTCCCGGGCATATTGTGGATCGACCACTACCTGACCTGCCGCGATTGGCCGGGGCCCTGCCGCGGCCCGCGCCTGTTCCTGAGCGCGGCTTCCGGGCGTCTGCTGCAGGCCGCCGGTGGGCTCTGCCTCGTGTTGCCCATGGTGTGGCCCCGCTTCCTCTTCCCGTTGGTCTGGATCAGTACGGGGCTGCTGCTGGCCCCGGTGGAGCTGCGCACGGGCCAGGGGCTGATGGCCCAGCTCCGCAAGGGCGACTACGGCCCGTTGCGCCGCACCCTGGTGGCTGGCCTGATCGCCGGCCTGTGCTGGGAGTCGTTGAATTTCTGGGCGCGGGCGAAGTGGATCTACACTGTGCCGTTCTTCGATCGCCTCAAGTTGTTCGAGATGCCGCTGGCCGGATTCCTGGGTTTCCCCCCCTTTGCCGTCGAGTGCACGGTCCTGTACCGAGTGCTGGTGCACCTGCGCCTGGCGCCGGCCTTCGGCGCCTTTGCTGCGGCTCGGCAGGTGCCTGCCGATCGGCGGCGGACGGTTGTCGCGGTCGCGCTCGGTTTGGCCTTCTGCCTGGTGGTTGACCAGACCGTGGTGGCGCCCGCCGTCGTCCAGTCCGTCAGTCCGGCCGCGGCGAGGGCTACCTGGCTCGAACCGGCGACGCGACAGGTGTTGACCGACTGCGGCGCCGAGTACCTGACGGCGCTGGAAGGCTGGCAGGCCGACGCCCGTTGGCAATGCTTGGCGGATAGGCTGCCGCCAGCGGACCTGGTTGGGCTGCGGCAAACGGTCGACCTGTGCCTGCACCAAGGGATTGGGGTTGACTACACCGCCCTGCTAGTCCGTGCCGGCCTGCGGGCGCCGGGCGACCTGGCGCGATGGGCGCCCGAGAGCCTGCACCGGCGCCTGGCCGAGGTAGCTCTGCCGGGCGAGCGGCTGCCGCGCCTGGCCCAGCTCCGGGTGTGGATCCGCCGCGCCGGCCAGCCTTGAGACAAAACCCGCGCGGTCGCGGCACGCCCATATCGCGGGCCAGACCTGTATGCTCCGCACCGACCGCACCGGGCAGCGCCTGACAGGGCAGGGACCACCGCCGGGCCGGCCGCCGCAAGTGCGGGGCCCCGGCTTTGGCTCCCTCGCCTTGGGCGGTTGACAGCAGGCGGGGCAGCCCGTTACGTGCACAGTCGACCGCCCCGGGCCCCCGGGGCCCGGTCTCCCAGGGACCCACAGGAAACGGGTGGCGATGAAGATCACCGGGATTCGGGCCTTGCCCCTGTTTGGCGCCACGCCGGACGGCGGCTGGTCGCAGGGGTTCGACGCCGAGGAGAGCCTGCACACGCTGATCGAAGTGATCACCGATGAGGGGGTCACCGGCCTGGGCAGCGTCTTCACGTCCGGTAAGCTGGTCGAGGGGGCGTTGGCGCTGCTGCGGCCCATGGCGATCGGCGAGACCGCCATTGAGCCCGTGCGCGTCAGCGAGAAGTTGCATCAGGCCACCTTCTGGCAGGGCCGGGGCGGGGCGGTCACCCACGCCATCTCGGGCATCGATATCGCCCTGTGGGACATCTTCGGCAAGGTCACCGGGCAACCTGTCAGTCGCCTGTTGGGCGGCCGCTACCGAGACCGCGTCAAGCCGTACGGTTCGCTGTTGATGACCACCCCGGATGCGCTGCCCGAGCGGCTGGAGGCCGCTGTGGAGCGGGGTTTCCGCGCCATCAAGATGGGCTGGGGGCCGTTCGGGCGGGTGTCTGCGGCTCTGGACCGGCAGATCGTCGCCACGGCCCGGCAGACCGTGGGTCCCGGCGTCGAGTTGATGGTGGACGCAGGCGGTTCAGACGGTTTCTGGCCCCATGGCTATAAGTGGGCGGTGGAAACCGCGCGCATGCTGCGCGACTACGATATCACCTGGTTCGAGGAGGCGCTGCGCCCCGATGACCTGGCCGGGTATTCACGGCTGACCGAGCACGCGCCGTTGCCCATCGCCGCCGGCGAGGTGCTCACGCGCCGGCAGGCCTTTGTGCCCTGGGTAGAAGGCCGAGCTGTGGATTACATCCAGCCCGACGTGACCAAAGTCGGCGGCCTGTCCGAAGAGTACCGTATTGCCATGCACGCCTATGACCATGCGGTGCTGTTCGTGCCCCATGGCTGGAACACGGCCGTGGGCCTGGCCGCCGACCTACAGCTGGTGGCTGCCGTGCCCACGGCGCGCTGGGTCGAATACATCACCCCGGCGCCCTACATCGAAGACCTGGTCACCGAGCCCTGGGTGTTGGATGGTGACGGTCTGCTGCGAATCCCTGATCAGCCAGGGCTGGGCGTGACGTGGAACCGGGAAGGTATACAGCGTCACTCCGGGCTGAACCTTACCCCCTCATCCCTGTAGAGGCCCTGTGAACAACGCACTGCGCCTGGCCCTGATCGGTTGCGGCGGCATGGGGCACCGCCACCTTTTCGGCCTGGACGAACTGGCTCGCGCCGGTTTCACGCCGTTCACTCTGGTGGCCGCCTGCGACCCCGACGAAGCCAATGCCCGGTCGCTGGCCGACCAGGCACAGGAGCGCTTCGGATCCCGTCCAGTGGTGGCGCCTGACCTGGCCGCCCTGGGATCGCTGGCCGTCGACGCGGTTTCCATCTGCACCTTGCCCGAGGCACACCACCGGGTCGGTGTCGAAGCCCTGCACCGCGGCTGCCACGTGATGGTCGAGAAGCCGATGGCCCTGACGGCGCGCGCCTGCAACCTGATGCAGCGTGCGGCGGCAAGCACAGGACGAGTGCTCTCGGTGGCCGAAAACTACCGCCGCGACCCGGTGAATCGGTTGGCGAAGGCCCTGATTGAGGCGGGCGTCGTGGGGCAGCCCCGACTCATGCTGCACCACACCCTCGGCGGCGGCGACGCAATGCTGATGTCGGTGTGGCGCCACCAGCGACGATCCGGCGGTGTGTTGCTGGACGTGGGGGTGCACTTCGCTGACATCATGGAGTACCTGCTCGGTCCCGTCACCTCGGTGTACGCCCAAACTCGGCTGCACGAACCCGTGCGTCGCAATGCTGCTGCGGGCCAGGTCCTGCCGGGCGGCCCCACACCCTCCGGGGTGTACGCCAAGGCCCTCAGCGCCATGCCCGCGGAGTTCGCCGCCACCGCAGAAGATGCGGCTTACGCCACCTTCACTTTCGCCAGCGGGGCTGTGGGCAGCTACCTGGAAGACCACGCCAGCCGCGGCGAGGGGCTATGGAAACGGGCGGTCTTCGGCAGCCTGGGGTCGCTGGATCTGCCCGGTGACCGGTCGGGGCGGCGACTGCGCCTGCTGCGCGACGGCCAGGAACCGGTCGACGACCAGCGCCTGCTCGAACGCGTTCCGGATCTGCGCCTGGACCCGGCCACCGCCGCCCTGTTCGGCGGCGAACGCCTGTACGAATACTCGTTCCCCTTCGCCGAAACCGACCGCAAACTGCTGGCCACGGAGTACTACGAGTTCGCCACGGCGATCGGCAGCGGCGGACCGGCCGAAGTCGACGGCGCCCAGGGAGCGCGCGCCGTGGCAGTGTGCTATGCCATGCTCGAATCGCAGCGGGCCGGTCGCCCGGTCACGGTGGAGGAGGTGGCCGAGGACCGGTTGAACGCCTATCAGGAAGAAGTGAACGCCGAACTGGGGCTCTAGCCCGGCGGCCGCCCGCTGCGGGTGCGTGGGCGCGTCCGCGGCAGCGGCCGGGCCCACCCCGGCCTGCCCACCCATCACAGCCTCAGCGCCCGGACGCCGGCCCTCACCGGCCGCCTGCCGCGGTGTCAGGAGTCGTGGATGCCTGCCATCCTGTGCCCCCGTTGCGGCAAGCTGATCAGCAGCAATGCCCCAGAATGCATGTTCTGCGGCCAACGTCGGCCGGGGCTGTGGGGGGTGACGCAGACGCTCCGCCGGTGGCAGGTGCGCCTTGACTTCACCAAGCTGATCATGGGCAGCTGCGTGGTGGTGTATGTGCTGGCCCTGCTCACCGACCCCAGTGCCATCTTCCGACCGAGCGCCATGATGAACATCCTGGCTCCCAGCGACCGTGCCAGCTTCTACTTTGGCATGACCGGTGCCATCCCGGTCTTCGGTCTGGGGCGCTGGTGGACGCTGATCACCGCCATCTACCTGCACGGCGGTCTGCTGCACATCTTCTTCAACATGATGTGGGTCCGCCAACTCGGCCCCGTGGTCGAGGAGCTCTACGGACCGTTCCGCCTGTTCATCATCTTCACGGTAGCGGGTGTCGTGGGCTTCCTGGTGTCGGCCTATATGGGCCACGCCGCCACCCTGGGCGCCTCGGGCGCCATCTTCGGCCTGCTGGCCGCCGCCATTGTCTATGGACGTCAGACGGGCTCCTCACTGTTCACCCGCCAGTTTCTGCAGTGGGCCGCAATTCTCTTCGTCTCCGGGTTGGTGTTCCCGGGCATCGACAACTGGGCCCACGCCGGCGGCTTCGTCGGCGGCTATGCCAGCAGCTATGTGCTGGCGCGTGACCGCGGCCGGGAGGGTCTGGGGGCCTGGGTCGGCGGCGCGATCTGCCTGCTGGCCACGGTGACGGCTTTTGCGCTGCAGCTGCGTGCCGTCCTGGGGACGCGCTACTGAACAGGACCCACCGCCGGTGCTGCGCGCCGACGCCCAGCGCCGGCAGCACGACGCGCCCTAGTCAGAGCTCTGGTCGTCGCCCAGGGCGAAATCCACTCGGCCCACGGTCAGGCCGCCGTCCACGACCATTACCGTACCGTTGGTGAAACTGGACTCGTCCGCCGCCAGGTACAGGGCCGCGGCGGCGATCTCCTCGGGCTGTCCGAGTCGACGCCGGGCATACAGGCGTTCGAGACGCCGCCGAACCTGCGGATCCGCCAGCATGGGCGCGGTCGAGTCGGTCTCGATAGTGCCGGGGCAGATGACGTTCATGCGGATGCCTTGGCCGGCGTAGCGCAGGCAGGCGGCCCGGGTGAAGGCGATGATGGCTCCTTTGGCCGTGCTGTACGCCACCAGGCCGAACGAGAACAGACCGTTCACCGACGAGATGTTGACGATCGACCCCCCGCCGCTGAGCAGCATCTCACGCACAGCCCGTTGGCTGGCGTAGAACACGCTGCGCAGTGTGCAGGCCATGGTTTCGTCCCAAACCTCGGTTCCGACCTGCAGCACATCGCCGTCCAGGCGCGCCTGGGACGCGCCATAGGCGTTGTTGACCAACACGTCAACGCGGCCGAATTCCGCCAGGGTGGCGTCGAAAACGGCGTCAATCTGGGCCGTCTGGGCCACGTCAACGGGAGTGAACAGAGCCCGCCCGCCAGCGGCCTGGATTTCGGCCACCACTGCCCCGCCGCGGGCGACGGACAGATCGGCAACTACCACCGCAGCCCCCTCGCGGGCAAAACGGCGGGCGGTGGCCCGACCGATGCCAGCACCGGCGCCGGTCACGATGGCGATTTTCCCCTCAAGCCGCATGGCAGGACCTCCTGGCGGGTAGTCGACGGAAATCGGCCGGGCCGCGGCCGAGGTCGGCGCGGCACGCTCGCCAGCCGTTTGGCTGGGAGGCTGCGGTACGGTTAATTACTTACATGGAAAACCGCTGTCGCGCCACCGGCAACCCCCCATGATCAAGGTCGATGCACTGACGCGCCGATATGGCCGGCTCACCGCGGTCGATGGCGTTAGCTTCGCCGTCGGTCGTGGCGAGATCGTCGGTTTCCTGGGCCCCAATGGCGCCGGCAAGAGCACCGTACTGCGCGTGCTGGCCACGTTTCTGGCCCCCAGCGCGGGCCACGCCCGCATCGACAACCTGGACGTCGAGACTGACTCACTGGCCGTGCGTCGGCGCATCGGCTACCTGCCTGGCGACACCCCCGGCTACCCGGCCATGCGGGTCGCTGACTTCCTGCGCTTCGTCGCCGCCGCCCGCGGGTTGGAGGGGCCTGCCCTGTCGGCCTCGGTGGACCGCATGGTGGAGCGCTTCGGGCTGTCGCCAGCGCTGCATCAGCGTCTGGTCGAGTGCTCCACCGGGTACCGGCAACGCGTCGGGTTGGCTGCGGCGCTGGTCCACGACCCGCCGGTGCTGCTCCTGGACGAACCCACCCATGGCTTCGATCCGCTCCAGGTGCTGGCCTTCCGCCAGCTTCTGCGTGACCTGCGCGGCGACCGCGCCATCCTCTTCAGCACTCATATAGTCGCGGACGTGGAAGCGGTCAGTGACCGGGTGCTGGTGATCCATCGGGGTCGACTGCTCGGCGATGGCACGCCCGCCGAGTTGGCCCGCCAGGCGGGCACCGACGGGCGTTCGCTGGAAGTTACTTTTGCTGAACTGGTGCGCGCCTCGACCCGGAGTCGCGATGGCTAACCCAACGCGCATGACCCGCCGGCAGTGGGTGATGGGCACCACGGTGGTAACCCGTCGCGAGTTGGCGGCCTACTTCGACGCGCCCATCGCGTACGTGTACGCGTCGGTGTTCCTGATCCTGTCGACGACGGTGTTCATGAACGATTTCTTCCTCGACGCGGTCGCGGACATGGCGCCGTTTTTCCGCTGGTTGCCCCTCCTCCTGATCGCCTTTGTCCCGGCCATCACCATGCGCTCATGGGCCGAGGAACACGCCCAGCACACCTTCGAACTCCTCCTGACACTGCCGCTGCAACCGCTGCAGGTCGTGCTGGGCAAATTCGTCGCCGCGCTGGCTTTCCTGGCGTTGACCCTGGTGGGCACCACGCCGATCGTCGTCATGCTCCTGTGCCTGGGCCGCCCCGATCTGGGGGTAATCGCCGCCGGTTACTTGGGCGCGCTGCTCCTGGGGTCGCTGTTCCTGGCCGTGGGTCTGCTGGCGTCGGCGCTGACGCGCGATCAGGTGGTAGCATTTGTGCTGGCAGCCCTGCTGGGGGTGGTCCTGGTGGCTTCGGGACATCCGCGCGTCGTCGAGGTCCTGGACGGCTTGGCCCCGGCCCTGCAGGCGGGGACTGGCTTGCGCACCTCGCTGGCGGCGCTGCCCCGTTACGAGGCGCTGACCACCGGTCTGGTGCGATTGGCCGACCTGCTGTACTTCGCGTTGATGTGCGTCCTGTTCCTGACGCTGAACGCCGTGGCGCTGCAGCGGAGCCGGTATTGAAGCGCCGGTTCCTGCTCCAGGCCGCGCTGGCCGTGCCGCTGATGCTGATCGTGGCGCTGGCCGCCGGCCGGCTGCTGGGCACCTGGCGGGCCGCCCGTGTGGACCTGGGCGGCCGCTCGCCAGACCACCTGTCGCCCGCCGCCATCACCTACCTGCAGGGGCTCGACGAGCCCCTGTCCATCACCTACTTCGGCACCCTGAGTGAGCGTCAGCCAGCCCACCTGAAAGAGGTGGAAGGCGGCGTGCGGTCACTGCTCGAGGCGATGGCGCGGGTGGCGCCGCGGAAGATTGACTGGCGTGTCGTGGACCCGGACCTGAGCGGCAACGCCGGCGCCGCCTACGCGGCCCGCCATCGGGTGTCGCCACTCAAGGTTCGCCGCGTCCAGCGTGACGAGACGTCTGAGCAGTCCGTCTGGTCGTCCCTGGTGCTGGCCTTGGGCGATCGCCCGGAGGTGCTCATCCAGGGCGTCGGGACGGCCGATCTGCCGCGGCTGGGAGACCTGGTCGTCGGGCGCCTGATGGCGCTGACGAACCCGCGGCAGCCGGTGTTCGCGGTCGCGGCGCCCGAAGGGTACGAAGGCCTCCGGGGCCAACTGGCCAACAACGGCGAGGTGGTCGACATCGACTTGGAGGCAACCCCGGTCTTACCGGACGCTGTCGACGTGCTGTTCTGGGTGCAGCCCCGACAGGTCGGGCCGGCGCAGCAGCGGCTGCTGCGCCAGTTTGTCGCCGGCGGCGGTACGGTGGTGCTGGCGGGTAGCATGTACCGCATCGATCGCAGCGCGGACGGCGCGGGTTACACGGTGCTCCGGCACGGGGCGGGCTGGTCCGACCTGCTGCGGCCCCTGGGCCTTATACCCCAGGCGGACCTGCTGCTGGACCGCAGCGTGGGCCCCCTGCCAAACCCTCGGGCCGCCAGCGGCCAACCGGAGCCGCCGGCATTCGCGCTGCGTTGCCTGCCCATCTGCTGCAACCTGAAGAGCTTCCTGGAACCCGCGCGCGGCGGGTTGAGCTTCGTCGGGGCCAGCCCCCTGGTCCTGGACCCGGTTCGCCTTGAGGGCGCTGGTTTCGCCGCCGAGGTCATCGCGACCACGACGGATGGCGCCCGGGTGGCCATGCTGCCGGACGGTGCCATTACGGCCGCCGATCTGCAGGCGTCGCTGCCCGTGGCCCGACAGAACCTGGCGGTCCTGTTGCAGCCGCGCGACGTGTGGCAGGGCCAGGTCCTGGTGCTGGCCAGCCCGGCCATGCTGCAGGACGGCCTGATCGACGACCCGGTGTACGCCCACCCGCTCTTCCTGCGGAACCTGGTGCGCACCTTCACCGAGCCGGGACGTCTGGTGCGCCGTCGACTGGACCGCGGTGCACCGCCTCCGGTGGCCGTGCCGGGTACTGCCGGCCGACTGCTCTGGCGTTTGGCCGTGACGCTGGCCGTGCCGGCGCTGCTGGCCGGCCTGGCCTGGACCCGCCTCCGGCCCGGCGGCGAGCTTGACCAGGCGGCGTCTGCGCCAACAGCGAGCCGGGCGCCGTGGGCCCGGCCGGGCCGGCGGGGCCTGGTGGCGATCGGCTTGGCCACCGCGGCCCTGGTGACCGGTCCTGTGGCCGACCACCTGCCGGCGCTGGACGTGAGCAGCGACCAGTTGAACACGCCGGCGACGGCGACACGCGAGTTGCTGGCCGAGCACCGCGCCCGCCTGCGCGCGGAGATGGTGTCGTCGCCCAGAGCAGACCTGTCCCCTGGCCTGCGGGCCGCCCAGGACCGCGCCACCCGGTTGCTGGCCGGTCAAGGCATTGCCGTGGCCCCGGTCCGCGTGCAGCCGGCCGACCCGCGGGCTCGTCAGTCGCTGCTGGGGCAGGGATTCCGCCCGTTGGTGGCCGACCGCATTGCCCACGACAGCCTTACCGTGGGCTCGGTGTGGTCGGGCCTGCGCTTGAGCGAGGGGGCGCGGTCGACGGTGATCGGGCGACTCGACGAGGCCACCGCACAGCATCTGGATTTCCTGGTCTGCGCCGCCCTGCGGCGTCTGGAGCGCGGCCAACCGCCGCGCATCGCCGTGGCGGCCGAGGAACCGCGGCTGTCACCGGCGGAGGCGCTGGAAGACTACCAGCGCCAAGGACTGTCGGCACCGGCGGGCACCGATATATACAGCGGCGCGACCGCGCTGCTGGAGGACTACGGGTACCAGGTGCTGCCGGTGAACCCGCGCGCCCCGGTCCTGGAGGCCGATCCCGAGGCCATGGTATGGCTGCAGCCGCGGCGCGACGCCAGCGCCATGACCGGGGTCCTCAGCCGGTACCTGCACCGGGGCGGCCATGCCCTGGTGGCGATGCAGCACTTCAACATCCAACAGCGTCAGTACCGCGGCGGCGGGTTCGCCACTGTCTACTGGCCGCAGCCCCAGTTCCAGGACCTGGACCCCTACCTGCGGCGTTTCGGCGTCGAGCAGGTGCGGGAAATACTGATGGATCGGACCCGCTCCCAGCTGGCCATGGAAACGCAGGTGAACCGCGGTGCCAACCGCGAGTACGAGGCCCAGCAGGTTGCCCTTCCCTTCCTTGTACGCAGCGTGCCCGCCTTCTACGCCACCGGCACGGCCCTGACCGAGCACCTGGGCGACCTGCTATTCGTCTGGGGCAACCGCTTCGCCGTGGATGCCAAGGCGCTGGCGGCCGCGGGCCTGCGGCAGCGGGTCCTGATCACCACCTCGCCGCAGGCCTGGTCCTACGCGTGGGAGGGTGGATGGCTGCCGCCCAGCGCCTTCGTGCCCACCCATTACCTGTCTGGGCCACAGCCCCTGGCCATGGAAGTGGACGGGCCCTTCCCGGAAGCGCCGAAGACCGCGGCTGCGGCCGAACCGCCGGCAGCGGCCGACCGTGGCACTGGCGCCGAGGGTTCACTCCTGCTCGTCGGCTGTGCCGAGATGTTCCGCAACGAATACCTGCACGCGCGCGGATTCGCTCACGACCAGTTTCTGCTCAACGCCGTCGCCGGACTCGCCTGGGGGCCGGAACTGGCCACCCTCCAGGCCCGCCACCGCGGCCTGCCGGGGTTCGCCTTCCGCACCGCGGGGGAGAAACTGGTCTGGCGTCTGGTGGTGGCCCTGGCGGGGCCATCGGCCCTGGCGCTCTTGGGCCTGGCGCGCTGGGGGCGGCAACGGCGTCGGTGGCAGCGCGCCGACGGTGAGCGCCCGACAGGGGCAGGGCCACGGTGAACCGTCTGCTGCTGGTCCTGGCTTCCCTGGCCGCACTGCTAGTCCTGGCGGACACCCAGTTGCGACGCTTTGATCGCCAGGCGCGCGAACAGGCCGCGACGCTGCGGCCACTGACGCAGATACGCAGCGACCAGATCGCCAGCCTGGAAATCGTTGGCGACGGGCGGACCTGGGTCTACGTGCATCAAGGGGACCTGTGGCGCTTCCCGGGTTACTGCAACGCGGTAGCGTCATCGGCACGACTCGACGCCGTGGCGGCCGCCTTCGGCGCCTATGGCACGCCGGTGAGCGCTGAACCCGGCGACCTGGACCGCTACGGCCTGGAACCCGATCAGCAGGTCCGGCTGACCGCCCGCGATGCCTCGGGGCGCGTCCTGGCGGCAATCGCCCTGGGACGGGGCGCGCCGGGCCCTCATGCGGTAGACGCCTATGCCCTGCCAGTGGATCGAGACACAGTGTTCCACCTGCAGGCCAATCCGCGCCCGGCTCTGGCGCCGCTGAACCGTCCCCTGCTCGACCCCCACGTCCTGCCCGCTCGGTCGGCGGCCGCCGGCCTCTCCGAGGTGGTCTTCGGCGGCAGCGGTGCGGGCGGTTTTGACCGCCTCCGACGCGACGCGCCGTCGGCCCGGGGGCCCCTGCCCGGTGCTGACCCGGGCGACCGCGCGGAGACGTGGTTCGGGCAACGCGGCACTACCGAGCAAGCCTGTCCCGGGGCGGTCCCCTTCGCAGCGTACCTTCAGCGCCTGCGCTGGGCGGCGCTGGCGCCAGTGGACGCCTTCCGCCCCGACGGGCGGTGGCTCCGGCTGGTACGGACGGACGGTAAGGCCGACACTCTGGAGTTGGGCAGTGCGGCGGACGCCTCGGGAGTGGCCGTGCGCGTCAAGCCCGTGAACCAAGTGTGTATTCTTCCCCCGGCCAAGGCCGCCCTGCTGTTTCCCGCACCCGCCGTGCTCGCCGGCACGGGGCCCATGCCCTCGCCCTTCGATCTGGCCGAACCCTCCCAGACACCCACCGCCGCGGCGCCGTAATACGGCCCCTGACCGCCGCCGGCGCCGGGTAAGTCGGGACTGGCGGCGCCGCGGCAGACCGTGACCTCGCCACCTTGAGCGCGCGGGGTTGCGCGCAGGCGACGAGTGGCCCATGCGGAACTTGACAACCCCATGCCGATGCGCCAACGTATCGCCCCGTGCCGGGCGCCTGCCCGGCGCTGCCCGTGGCCAAGGAGCCGCTCGTGATCGTCGATGTGCACTGCCACACCTGGAAGTACCTGGAGCATTTCAGCCCTGAAGCACGCCAGCAGTCCACCCGCGCGCGGGCCGGCGTCGAGGTGGACCTGACGGTGGACTACCAGCAGTACCGCGCCACTGCCGCCGGATGTGACTGGACCCTTGTTTTCGGCGGCAAGGCACGCCTTTCAGGCATCTGGGTCGACGACGACTACGTGGCCCAGTATGCCGCCGATCACGCCGCCAACACCATCGGGTTCCTGTCGGTGGACCCCACCCAGGCGGGATGGGAAACAGAGCTGCGACGCGGGCATCAGGAACTCGGCCTGCGAGGCATCAAACTCCTGCCTATGTACGCCGGGTTCGCGCCCCACGACCCCCGCCTGGACCCGCTCTGGCGCTATGCGCAGGACCATCACCTGCCGGTGGTATTGCACAGCGGGACGACCTTCGTCTCCCAAGCGCCCCTGGAGTGCACCCTGCCACGGCACCTGGACGACGTCGCCCGGCGCTTCCCCGAAGTGCGCCTGGTGTTGGGCCACCTGGGGCACCCGTACGAGGGCGAGTGCATCGCCGTGATCCGCAAACACCCGCAGGTGTACGCGGATGTCAGCGCCCTGCATTACCGCCCGCTGCAGCTCTATCACAGCCTGATGCTGGTCCAGGAATACGGCGTCTGGCACAAGCTGCTGTTCGGCACTGACTACCCGTTCACCACCGTCGAGGCGTCCATCGCCGGCTTGCGCGGCCTGAACCAGATGCTGGAGGGGACCGCGCTCCCCCGCCTGAAAGTCGACGAACTGGAGTCCCTGATCCACCGCGACAGCCTGTCGCTGCTGGGGCTGGCCTGAACCCGGCCGTGCCCCGCGTCCACCCCACTCTGGAGCCGTCATGCCCAAACTAGCCGACATCGACTCGGTGATGATCATCAGTTCCGGTCCGATCGTCATCGGTCAGGCCTGTGAGTTCGACTACTCGGGGACACAGGCGTGCAAAGCGCTGCGAGCGCTGGGTTACCGCGTCATTCTGGTGAACTCCAACCCAGCCACGATCATGACCGACCCGGGCATGGCGGATGTCACGTACATCGAACCCCTCAATGCCGAACGCATGGCGCAGATCATCGCCGCCGAGCGCCCGGACGCCCTGCTGCCTAACCTGGGCGGCCAGTCCGGCCTGAACCTGAGTTCGGAACTGGCACGCATGGGGATTCTGCAGCAGTACGGCGTCCGCGTCATCGGCGTCGAGCTGGACGCCATCGAGCGCGGTGAAGACCGCATCGCGTTCAAGGAGACCATGGCGCGCCTGGACATCGAGGTACCGCGCAGCACAGCGGTGACCTCGGTAGAAGACGCCGAGCGCGTGGCCGCCGAACTGGGTTACCCGGTGGTCCTGCGCCCCGCCTACACCATGGGCGGTACGGGCGGCGGTCTGGTTTACAATGTCGATGAACTGCGCACGGTCACCAGCCGCGGCATTGCCGCCAGCCTGATCGGCCAGGTCCTGGTCGAGGAGTCGGTCCTCGGCTGGGAGGAGCTGGAACTGGAGGTGGTGCGCGACGCCAAGAACCAGATGATCACCGTGTGCTTCATCGAGAACGTCGATGCCATGGGCATCCACACCGGTGACTCATACTGCACGGCGCCGATGCTGACCATTTCACCTCAGCTGCAGGCGCGCCTCCAGGACTACTCGTACCGCATTGTCGAGGCCATCCGCGTCATTGGCGGCACCAACATCCAGTTCGCCCACGACCCCGAAACCGACCGTGTGGTCGCCATTGAGATCAACCCCCGGACCTCGCGCTCCTCGGCCCTGGCGTCCAAGGCCACGGGTTTCCCCATCGCCCTGGTTTCGGCCAAACTGGCCGGCGGCATGTCGCTGGACGAAATCCCCTACTGGCGCGAGGGAACGCTGGAGAAATACACTCCGTCGGGCGACTATGTGGTGGTCAAGTTCGCCCGGTGGGCCTTTGAGAAATTCCGCGGGTCAGAAGATCGCCTGGGCACGCAAATGCGCGCCGTTGGCGAGGTGATGAGCATCGGCAAGAATTACAAGGAGGCGCTGCAGAAGGCCATCCGCTCGCTGGAGAACGGCCGCTATGGGTTGGGATTCGCCAGAGACTTCAACCAGCGATCCCTGCCCGAGCTGCTGGCGCTGCTGCGCGAGCCCACCAGCGAACGCCAGTTCATCCTGTACGAGGCCCTGCGCAAAGGGGCCAGCATCGCCCAGTTGCACGCCCTGACCCACATCAAGGCCTGGTTCCTGGAGCAGATGCGCGAACTGGTGGAGTTGGAGGAACGGGTCCTGACCTGCCGCGGCGGCCTGTTACCGCCCGACCTGCTGGCCCAGGCCAAACGCGACGGTTTTGCCGACCGCTATCTGGCCCAGTTGCTGCGTCTGCCCGAAGCCGAGATCCGATCGCGCCGCCAGGCCATTGGCGTTGTCGAAGGCTGGGAGCCGGTCCCGGTGAGCGGGGTCGAAAACGCCGCCTACTACTTCTCGACCTACAATGCTCCGGATCGGACCAGCACCAGCCAGCGCCGCAAGATCATGGTGCTGGGGGGCGGCCCGAACCGCATCGGCCAGGGCATCGAGTTCGACTACTGCTGCGTCCACGCCGCGCTGGCCCTGCGCGAAGCGGGTTTCGAGACCATCATGGTCAACTGCAACCCGGAGACGGTGTCGACCGACTACGACACCTCCGACAAGCTTTACTTCGAGCCCCTAACCGTGGAAGACGTGCTCAGCATCTACGAGAAGGAGAAGCCCGAGGGCGTTATCGTGCAGTTCGGCGGCCAGACGCCGCTCAACATCGCCGGCGAGTTGGCGGCTGCAGGCGTGCGCATCCTGGGCACCACCGTGGAGACCATCGACCTGGCTGAAGACCGCGATCGCTTCCGTCAGATGATGACCCAATTGGGGATCCCCATGCCCGCCTCGGGCATGGCCAGCACCCTGGCCGAAGCCGAGGCGGTCGCCGGCCGCATTGGTTACCCGGTCATGGTGCGACCGTCCTATGTGCTCGGCGGGCGCGGCATGGAGGTGATTTACGACGGCGACATGCTGGCGCGCTATGTGGCCGCCGCGGTGGACATCACCCCGCAACGCCCGATTCTGATCGACAAGTTCCTGGAGAACGCGCTGGAAACCGAGGCCGACGCCCTGGCTGACGGCACGGACGCCTTTGTGCCAGCCATTATGGAGCACATTGAGTTGGCCGGTATCCACTCCGGTGATTCGGCCTGCGTCATTCCGCCGGTCACCATCCCCGAAGCGCATCAGCGCACGATCGAGGACTACACCCGCCGCATCGCGGTCGAGTTGCGGGTGGTCGGCCTGATGAACATGCAGTACGCGATCGCCGACGATCGGGTGTACGTGCTGGAGGCCAATCCCCGGGCGTCGCGCACGGTGCCCATCGTGTCCAAGGTGTGCGGCGTCTCAATGGCGCGCCTGGCGACGCGCCTGATGCTGGGCGAACGTCTGGCCGACCTGCACCTGGTACGCCGCGCCATCCCGCACGTGGGCGTCAAGGAATCCGTCTTCCCGTTCAACATGTTCCCGGAAGTGGATCCCATCCTCGGACCGGAGATGCGGTCTACCGGCGAAGTGCTCGGTCTGGCCGACTCCTTTGGACTGGCCTTCTTCAAGGCTCAGGAGGCCGCCAAACCGCCGTTGCCGACCCACGGCACGGTGCTCATCAGCGTCAGCCAGCGCGACCGGCCGGCCGTGCTGCCCGTGGCCACCGAGTTCGCCCGACTGGGCTTCAGACTGCGCGCCACGCGCGGTACCCATGACTTCCTGCGCGAGCACGGGGTGGCCTGCGAACTGGCGCTGAAGCTGCACGAGGGCAGACCGAACCTGGTTGACGAAATCACCAACGGCGTGATCAATCTGGTGATCAACACGCCTCTGGGCCGCGCCAGTCAGGCCGACGATGCCTATCTGCGCAAGGCGGCCATCCGGCACAAGGTGCCGTACGTGACCACGCTGGCAGCGGCCACGGCCGCCGCCAAAGGGATCGAGGCGTGCCAGCGCGGCGCCGCGGGCGTGCGTTCGCTGCAGTCGTACCACGCCGCCATTGGTTGACATTCGTCGCCGCGACTCGGCTGCCGTGGGCTGGCGGCCGGGTCGCGGCGTGGTCACGGCAGGTCGGTGTTGCCCATGAGGTAGTGGTCCACCTCGCGGGCGGCGCCCCGCCCTTCTGCCAGAGCCCACACCACCAGGCTGGCACCCCGGCGCGCGTCGCCGGCGGCAAACACGCCGGGTACGTTGGTGGCGAAGCGGCCGAATTCCGCCTCGACATTGCTCCGCCTGTCACGCGCCACGCCGAACTGCTCCAGCAGCGGGCTTTCAGGTCCGAGCCATCCCATGGACAGGAGAACCAGGTCGGCAGAAAACGCCTGCTCCGACCCGGGCACCTCGCGGAAGGGCCGTCCGTCGGGCCCCGGACCCCATTCCACGCGCACCGTGTGCACCTGGCTAACCCGCCCGGCAGCGTCGCCGCTGAAACGCACGGTGCTGAGCAGGTACTGGCGCGGGTCGGCGCCGAAGACGGCGATGGCTTCCTCCTGGCCGTAGTCAGTGCGGGCCACGCGCGGCCACTGGGGCCAGGGGTTGTCAGCGGCGCGCTGGGCCAGTGGTGCGGGGATGATGTCAAACTGGGCGACACTGCTGCAGCCGTGGCGGATGGCGGTGGCCACACAGTCCGTGCCCGTGTCGCCACCGCCGAGAATCACCACCTGCCGGCCATGGGCCGATACCGGCGGCGACCCGACTGCGCCGTCTAGCAGGTGCCGGGTGTTGCCGTGGAGGAACTCGATGGCTTGATGAATGCCAGCCAGGTCGCGCCCCGGCACCGCCAGGTCACGGGGTCGCGTGGCCCCGACGCACAGGACCACGGCGTCATACTGCGCGCGCAATTGGTCTGCGGTGACCTGCACCCCCACTTCAGTGTGGGTGGCGAAGCGCACCCCTTCAGCCGCCAGCAGGTCTACCCGTCGCTGCACCAGCCGCTTCTCCAGCTTCATGCTGGGAATGCCGTACATCAGCAGGCCGCCGGGGCGATCGGCGCGCTCGTACACGGTAACGCGATGGCCGGCTCGGTTCAACTGGGCCGCGCAGGCCAGCCCTGCCGGCCCGGAACCCACGACCGCCACGTTACGGCCCGTACGCCGCGGCGGGGGCTCAGGCACGATCCAACCCTCGGCAAAGCCGCGGTCGACAATGGCGCACTCAATGCTCTTGATGGTCACTGCCGGTGCCTGCGCACCCAGGACGCAGGAACCCTCACACGGCGCCGGGCAGACCCGCCCGGTGAACTCGGGGAAATTGCTGGTCTGGTGCAGCCGCTCGAGGGCTTCACGCCATAAGCCCCGGTACACCAGGTCATTCCACTCCGGGATGTAGTTGCCCAAGGGGCAGCCTGCGGCAGGTCCGCCGGGTGGCAAGGCCTGACCCAAATGGCAGAAAGGCGTGCCGCAGTCCATGCACCGGGCCCCCTGTTGCCGCAGGCTCGTCTCGTCCAAACCGGCATGGAACTCGTCCCAGTCGCGGATGCGCTCATCGGCTGGACGGTCAGCAGCGACCTCGCGGTCAAACTGCAGGAAGCCTGTCGGTTTTCCCATGGCGTCTCCTCGACAACCTGGTTGCAGCCACTGTCACTGGTCAGCCCCGTGCGGTTCGTCAGCCTGACGCCCCGCCGCACCACGCAAGATCAGGCCGCCGCGCTGGTGGCCTGGCGAAAAGCGGCCAGCGCGGCTTCGTCGCCCGTAAGCCCGCTGGTGGCGGCCGCCGCCAGAGCGGCCTGCATGCGCTCGTACTCGCGCGGCATGACACGGACGAAACGAGGCAGCATGTCCGGCCACGTAGCCAGCACGGTGGCAGCCCACTGGCTGCCGGTCACCGCCACGTGCCGATCGACCCATTGGTGCAGCCAAAGGGCTTCCTCGCCCATGGGTACGGGCCCCAGATCGACCATTTCGGTGTTACAGTGGCCGGCGAAGTCGCCTGCCTCATCGAGCACGTAGGCAATACCTCCCGACATCCCGGCGGCGAAGTTGCGGCCAGTTGGCCCCAGAACGATAACGCGCCCGCCGGTCATGTACTCACAGCCGTGATCTCCCACCGCCTCAACCACAGCCGTGGCGCCGCTGTTGCGCACCGCAAAGCGTTCGCCGGCCGTGCCGCAGATGAAGGCCTCACCCCGGGTGGCCCCATAGAGGGCCACATTGCCGACGGTGACACTGCCCCGTGCCGGGTACGCGGCAGCGTTCGGCGGGAAGAGCACCAGGCGGCCGCCGGAGAGACCCTTGCCGAAGTAGTCGTTGGCCTCGCCCTCGAGCTTCATGGTCACGCCAGGCGGCAGGAAAGCGCCGAAGGATTGGCCGGCGGAGCCCTGCAGGGACAGCCGGATGGTATCGTCGGGGAGTCCGACGGCCCCGTAACGGCGGGTGATCTCGCTGCCCAGCAGGGTGCCCACAACACGCTGCGTGTTGCGGATCGGCAGCTGCACCTCGACGGCTTCGCCGCGCTCCAACGCCGGCCGGCACCGCGGCAGCAGGACAGTGTAGTCCAGCGACCGCTCGATGCCGTGGTCTTGAGACTCGGTGCAGTGGTGTTGGCCATCCACACCGATGTGAGGTGAGTACAACAGCGGCCGCAGGTCGACGCTGGCGGCTTTCCAGTGATTGACGGCCGGATCCGGCTCAAGGGCATCGACCCTGCCAACCATTTCGTCGATGGTGCGGAAGCCCAACCGGGCCATGTGCTCGCGCAGATCCTGGGCAATGAACTGCAGGAAGTTGATCACGTGCTCTGGTTTGCCGCCGAAACGGCCGCGCAGCGCCGGATCTTGGGTGGCCACCCCCACCGGACAGGTGTCCAGATGGCACACGCGCATCATCAGGCAACCCATGGCCACCAGCGCCGTGGTGGCAAAACCGAATTCCTCGGCGCCCAGCAAGGCGGCGATGGTGACATCGCGCCCGGTCTTGAGCTGGCCGTCGGTTTCGACCACGATGCGGTTGCGCAGCCCGTTGATCAGCAGGGTCTGATGGGTTTCGGCAAGGCCCAGCTCCCAGGGCAGACCGGCGTGCTTGATGCTGGTCAATGGGGATGCCCCGGTGCCCCCATCGTGACCGCTGATCAGCACCACATCGGCATGGCCCTTGGCCACCCCTGCAGCCACTGTGCCGACGCCGATTTCCGACACCAGCTTGACGCTGATACGAGCCCGGGGATTGGCGTTCTTGAGGTCGTGGATGAGCTGGGCCAGGTCTTCGATCGAGTAGATGTCGTGGTGCGGCGGCGGTGAGATCAGTTCCACGCCCGGGGTCGAATGACGCACCTTGGCGATCCACGGGTACACCTTGCGCCCAGGCAGCTCGCCGCCTTCGCCCGGTTTGGCGCCCTGCGCCATCTTGATCTGGATCTCGCTGGCGCTAACCAGATATTCGCTGGTGACACCGAAACGCCCCGAGGCGACCTGCTTGATGGCACTGTTACGCGAACGGCCATCGGCGTCGGGATGGAAACGCGCCGGGTCCTCGCCGCCTTCGCCGGTGTTGCTGCGCCCGCCGATCTGGTTCATGGCCAGCGCCAGGGTCTCGTGGGCCTCCCGGCTGATCGAGCCGAACGACATGGCGCCCGTCTTGAAGCGCCGGAAGATAGCCTCGACCGACTCCACCTCAGCCACCGGCACGGCGACGCGACCATCGCGGAAGCGCAACAGCCCCCGCAGGGTGGCCAGCCGTTCGGACTGCCCGTCGATCAGCGCCGCGTACTCCTGGTACACATCGTATCGGTTGCGTCGCACGGCTTCCTGGAGCAGGTGGATCGACCTGGGGTTGAACAGGTGGTGCTGTCCCCCCTGTCGCCACTGGTACCGGCCATCGGGCGGCAGGGAACGCACCGGGGCCTGAGACCGCGGGTAGGCAGCCCGGTGGCGCAGCATGGCCTCCTGGCCGATCTGGTCGATGCCAATGCCCTGCACCTGGGTGGTAGTCCAGGTGAAGTAGCGGTCGACGACGGATTGGCCCAGACCAATGGCTTCACAGATCTGCGCGCCGATGTAGGACCGAATGGTCGAGATGCCCATTTTGGCCATCACCTTGACCACGCCTTTGACCGCAGCCTTCAGGTACCGTGCCTTGGCTTCGTCGGCGCTCAGTTCGACGAGCAGGCCCTGGTCGACCATGTCGGCCAGGCTATCCAACGCCAGCCAGGGATTGATGGCCTGCGCGCCGTAAGCCAGCAACAGGCAGAAATGATGCACTTCACGAGGTTCGCCTGACTCCAGGACCAACCCCACCCGGGTCCGTGCGCCCTCGCGGATCAGGTGATGGTGCAGCCCGGCCACGGCCAGCAACGCCGGTATGGGCACGTGATCGCGGTCGACGCCGCGGTCGGACAGGACCAGCACGCTGGCGCCCTGCTCCAGGGCCTGATCTGCGGCGGCGAACAGCGCCTCGAGGGCGGGTTCCAGGCCTGCCTGGCCGCCGCTGCGGGGGAACAGAATGGGTAGGGTCACGGCCTTGAGCCCCGGCCGGTCCAGAGCCCGCACCTGCTCGAGTTCGTGATTGCGCAGCAGCGGTACCTGCAGGCGCAGGCGGCGGCAGCTTTCCGGCCGCGGTTCAAGCAGATTGCCCTCGGGGCCCAGGGTGATCTCAGTGGCGGTGATCAACTCCTCCCGCAAGGGATCGACCGGTGGGTTGGTCACCTGGGCGAAGTGCTGCTGGAAGTAGTC
The DNA here is from genome assembly GCA_903893785.1 of uncultured Gemmatimonadota bacterium. Taxonomy (GTDB): domain Bacteria; phylum Latescibacterota; class UBA2968; order UBA8231; family UBA8231; genus CAITNQ01. The sequence goes on along the minus strand of CAITNQ010000461.1, from coordinate 28,223 downwards.
GTACAGCAGGTGGGGCCGGTCAGAGAGGACGGCCAGTGCCGCGTCATTGCCCATGGAACCGATGGGATCGCGAGCCCCGGCCGCCATGGGCCCCAGAACCTGCCGCAGGTCTTCGTATGTGTAGCCGAAGGCAAGCTGCTCGCGTACTATGGTCTGGTGGTCGCCGGGGATGGGTTGGCCAAGCCGCGGCGGCAGGTCCTCCAGGCGGACGAGGTTGGCGTCGAGCCACTGACGGTACGGGTGCTCCACGGCCACCTGGTGCTTGATCTCCTCGTCGCTGATGATCCGGCCCTGGGAGGTGTCGATCAACAGCATGCGCCCGGGCTGCAGCCGCCCCTTGCGGACCACACTCTCCGGCGGTAGATCGAGGACCCCGGCCTCCGAGGCCAACACCGCCAGGCCGTCGGCCGTGACGCTGAAGCGAGAGGGTCGGAACCCATTGCGGTCCAGCACCGCCCCCACCACGGTACCATCGGTGAAAGCAATCGAGGCCGGGCCATCCCACGGCTCCATCAGGCAGCTGTGGTAGTCGTAGAAGGCCCGTTTCTCGTCGCTCATGGAGGCGTGCTTCTCCCACGGCTCCGGGATCATCATCATCACCGCATGGGGCAGCGACCTCCCCCCCAGGTGCAGCAGCTCGAGAATGTTGTCGAACTTGGAGGAGTCACTGCCGGCTTCGTGAACGATGGGGAAGAGCTTCGGCATGTCAGCGCCGAAAAGCGGCGAGGCCAGCATGGACTGCCGGGTATAAGCCCAGTTGACGTTGCCGCGCAGGGTGTTGATTTCGCCATTGTGAATCAGGTACCGGTACGGATGGGCCCGGGACCAGCTCGGGAAGGTGTTGGTGCTGAAGCGCGAGTGGACCAGGGCCAGGGCCGAGTCGAAGCGAGGGTCCGACAGGTCAGCGTAGTACGGACCCAGCTGCGGCGAGAGGAACATGCCCTTGTAAACCAGCGTGCGGCAGGATATGCTGGGCAGGTAGTAGTACTCGCCGCCATCGATGGCGCCGCTGGCGCTGATGCGCGAGGCAGCACGGCGACGGATGACGAAGAGCTTGCGCTCGAAAGCCAGGTCGTCGTGAACCCCTGGTCCCCGGCCGATGAACGCCTGCCGGATCGTGGGCTCGCAGCCCAACGCGGTCCGTCCGAGAGCACGATTGTCGGTGGGCACATCACGCCATCCGAGCAGGATCTGGCCCTCTTCGGCAACAACCTGGGCGAAAACCTCCTCGCATGCCTGCCGCTGCTGGGGTACCGGAGGCAGGTAGGCCATGGCCACGCCGTACTGTCCCGGCGCCGGGAGTGCCAGGCCCAGGTCGGCCATGACCGCGCTGAGAAAGGCATGCGGGATCTGGACCAAGATCCCGGCACCGTCGCCGGTATCGGGCTCGCACCCGCAGGCGCCGCGGTGCTCCATGTTGACGAGGATCTGGAGCGCCTGCTCGACGATGCGATGGGACCGGCGGCCCTTGATGTCGACCACGAAGCCCATACCGCAGGCGTCGCGCTCCTGAGCCGGGTCGTAGAGCCCCTGTCCGGGCGGCATGCCAGGGTCCCGCTGCATCGCGTCCACCTCCTTCTTGGGGTACTGCCAACCGCAAAGCGCCCCCCCGGCGTTTGTCGGGCGGGCGCTCAAAGCAGGCGCTACCGCAGCCGGCGTACCCTGCAAACGCGGTCGCGCAACGTGCCAGGCGGTGATGGCACCATGGAAAATATAGCGCAGGAAGAGGAGGTGTCAACTAAATTCGGCCACGTATTCCGTTTTGATGGCGACAATACTCCACACACTGCGGTATTTTGGCCTATTATTGCATCATGGTCCTTTACCTGGAGGTACCTTGGTCATGCGCGAGCTCGACGAGCAGGAACGGCAGATAATCCATGCCCTGATCCGCAACCCGCGCTATTCCGACAACCGCGTCGGCGCTCTCACCGGCGTGCCGGTTCGCACGGTCAGCCGCAAGCGGCTGCGACTGGAGCAGGAGGGCATTCTGTCGTACCAGACGGTGGTCGAACGGCAGGTGGGCGGCACCGGGCGGTTCACGGCCACGCACATGCTGGTGATCAAGTTCCGATTGGGTATCACCCGCAGCCAGATCGTCCAGGAGATCCGCAGCGAGCCCAACGTGATCAATGTGTTCTACGAGCTCATCCGGTACAGCTTCATCGCCGAGACCGACGGGCACATTGCGCTGGTCATGGTGGTGGAGGGCGCTTCGGCCAGCGACATTGCCGAGAGCGTGCAGGGCAAGATCATCCCCTCACTGCAGAAGAACCACGGGCGGGACTCCATCGTGGAACTGCGCACGATCCGCCTGCTCGACCCCATCCGCCGCGAACACAACTACCTGCCCCTGGTCAACATGGAGAGCGGCTTCATCCGGCGCGACTGGCCTGACGAGGCCATCTTCGCCGAGTAGCGCCCCCGGCGCCAGGGCAAGCCGCGGCCGCCGGGGGCGCGTCCGCCAGCGCCGGCCACCGCGTGCGAACGCGCACGGGGAAGGATCGTCAGCGCCAGGCCAGGTGGACCAGGAAGAGGGCGCTGAGTAACGCCATCGTGAGGCTGAGGTCGCGCCAACGCCCGGACAGGAGGCGCAGCAGGGTGTAGGAGAGGACCCCGAAGACGATGCCTTCGGCAATGCTGAACGCCAAAGGCATGATGACCATGGCACAGAACGCCGGGATGGCCTCGGCGAAGTCGCCGAAGTCGATGCGTGTCACGGGCTCGATCATGAACACGCCGACGAGAATCAGCGCCGGGGCCGTGGCAGCGGCTGGAACAGCGTTAACCAGCGGGGCGCAGAACAGGGCGGCGAGGAAGAGCACCGCCACGGTGACTGCGGTCCACCCCGTGCGTCCTCCCTCGGCTACCCCGGTCGCGCTCTCGATGTACGCCGTGGTGGTGCTCGTGCCCAGCGCTGCCCCGGCCGCCGTCGCCAGCGAATCGGCCACCAGAGCCCGCGTCACCCGCGGCAGGCGCCCCTGCGCGTCCAGCATGCCTGCCTTGTTGGCCACGCCCACCAGGGTGCCCACAGCGTCGAAAAGGTCAACGAAGGTGAAGGTGAAAATGACCGACACCAGGCCGAACCCCAGGAGCGCGTGGAAATCCATGGCCATGAAGGTCCGCCCCAGTCCCGAAGGCAGGCTGACCGGGGGGCCGCCGGGCCAGGTGACCACGCCCAGGGGCACCCCGGCCACGGTAGCACCGATGATACCCCACAGCAGGGCGCCCCGGACCCGGCGCACGATGAGGCCAGCAGAGAGAACCAGCCCGATCAGGGCCACGCAGATTGACGCAGGTGAGGTCCCGGGCGGCAGCAGGCGGGTCAGTTCCGGCGTGGTGAAATGCGCCGGGGTGACCAGGCCGAGGCTGCCGGTGGCCGGGCTGGGCACGATGAGTCCGGCCTTCTCCAAGCCGATTAAGGCGATGAACAGCCCGATCCCGACGCTGATGGCGCACTTGAGGCTCAACGGAATGCCGTTGACGATGGCCTGACGCGCTCGGGTGATGGTGAGGAGCAGGAACAGCACACCCGAGACGAAGACGGCGGCCAGCGCTCCCTGCCACGACAGCCCCAGGCCCAGGACCACGGTGTAGGCGAAGTAGGCGTTCAGTCCCATTCCGGGCGCCAGGGCGAAAGGGAAGTTGGTCAGCACCCCCATCAGCAGCGAACCGAAGGCCGCGGCCAGGCAGGTGGCCGCCATGACCCCGTCGCGGGGCATGCCAGCGTCGCCGAGAATCTGCGGGTTCACGGCGATGATATAGGCCATGGTCATGAAGGTGGTGACCCCGGCGCGGACTTCCTGGCGCGGATCAGCGCCGGCGAGACTCAGTTTGGAGAGCATGACAGCGCCTCCCGGCCGGCCCCGTGGCGACACCCTGGGCTGCTGGCGGACCGCGGTAGGGGTTGGCGGCGCGGCGGGCCGGCCACGGCGAGCGTCACGCCGATGCCCCTGAAAGCAATAAAACACCCCTGGCGGGGCCACCGCCAGGGGTGTTGCTGCGCGAGGTGCCGGCCAAATCTCAGGCCGCGACAGAGGGTGCGGTGGGGGTGAGCCGGGCCGAGTCGCGGTCAGGCAGGCGGCCTGACGCAACCCGGCCATGGATCAGCGATGCTCGACCAGTTTGTCGTGGTATTTGTGCAGCTGCGTTTCAACGCGCTCCTGCGCTTCGGAGAGGGCTTTGTAGAGGTTCTCGTCGCAGCACGAAGCGGTCAGCGTCTGGTGGGGGACCTTGACGATCAGCTCCACCTCGGTGCCGACCTTGTTCGAGTCGATGACGACCTCGCAGTCGATGATGCGGTCGTAGATCTGCAGGAGCTTGGCGCAAGCCTTGTTGATGTGCTCCTTGGTCCCGTCCGAGACCTTGGCGTTGCGCACGCTGATTCTCGGCTGCATCGCGTCTCCTTTCGTCGCGGGTGTAACTCCCGGAGCCCGGCGCCAGACAACCGGAAACCGGGGGGTGGAAAACACTCGGCACGGCGGCGCTGCGGCAGTTCCGTGTCGGTGCCGGTCGGATGCCCTCGCAGGCAGGCACGCGCGGCTGGGCCAGGCCCTCCTCAGGGGGTGGGGGCGGCCTCCATATTACCGGGCAGGTGCCGGTGAGCTGAGGAGCGCGCGAAGTAGTCATCGAGGCGTTCGATACCGAACTCCTGCACCAAGTCCATGCTGGTCCGTGCAGGACTGCCGCTCGACAGCAGCACCGAGCCGAGGAAGCCGGGGTCGAACACGGTCACCTCAGTGCCATACTTGGCTTTGACGGCGCGCAATTTGTCCCAGTTCCCGTCCAGGTGGGCAACCTGACAGTCCAGGTTGACGACGGTAGTGACGAAGTCGAAGTAGTTGGTCGACTGCGCCAACAGCTGCCCCACCGGCGAATACACCGCGCTGGGAAGGCCACAGACAGCCGCAACCAGATGGGCCCGACAGGAGTAGGCCCAGTACGGCTGCATCAGCCCACCGTGGTACATGGAAGCGAAGATGATCAGGTCCAGGCGGCTCCGCGCGTAGTGCAGGCGGATCTCGTCGAAGTTGAGGTCAAAACAGATGGCCCCGCCGACGCGACCGAAGTCACATTCGATGACCGGGGCGGCGGCGCCGGCCAGGACACCGCCGTCCACCGTCTCGCCGATGACCGGGAAGTTTTTGTGGTAGGTCCCCACCGTCTGGCCGTCGCGGCCAAGCACCTCCAGGGCGTTGCGCCAACTGCCGTCGGCCGCCTCGCGAATGGCCGGATAGGTGATGTAGCAGTGATGCGACCGTGCCAACTCGGCAAAGGCATCGCGGACGCGGTTGCCGCGCTGGCGGTAGTACTCCCACTGCTCGATCTGGCTGTGCGCCGGGTAGCGGTCGCAGCACTCCGGCACCACGATCAGGTCCGGGCAGTCGGGCAAAACCTGGCCCAGGCGTGCCCGCCAGTATTGGATCATCTGATCCACCGCAGTGGCCCCGGTTCCCGGATTGCCGTCCGGGCACCGCGCACCGATGGTGCTGATCTTCACGTAGTTGGCCATGGCCCGCCCCCGATGCGCTGCCCGTTCACCCCGCCGTGGTGCCGCTGGCCGCCGCACTGGCGGGCTCGCAGGGAGTCCGCTCAGCGAACGAGTAGATATAGTGCCGCAACGGGGCTCCCACGTAGACCTGCCGCGGCCGGCTGATGCGCATGCTCGGGTCAAAGTGCATCTCGCACCAGTGCGCGATCCAACCGGGCATGCGGCCGATGGCGAACATGACCGTGAACATGGAGTGCGGAACGCCCAGAGCCCGCAGAATGACGCCGCTGTAGAAGTCGACGTTCGGATACAGTTTGCGCGACGCGAAGTAGTCGTCGGCCAGGGCCTTCTCCTCGAGTTCCTTGGCGATGTCCAACAGCGCGTCCTGGCGGTTGAGGATCTTGAGCACGCGGTCTGCGGCCGTCTTGATGACCTTGGCCCGCGGGTCGAAGTTGCGGTACACCGCGTGCCCGAAGCCCATCAGGCGGGTCTCGTGCCGCTTGACGCGTTCCAGGAAGGTATCCACCGAGACCTTTTCGCGAACGATCTGTTCGAGTTGCTCGATGACCGCGACGTTGGCGCCGCCATGAGCGGGCCCCCACAGAGCGCACACGCCGGCGGCGACCGAGGCAGACAGGCTTGCGCCGCTGCTGCCGACCATGCGCACGGTGGAGGTGCTGCAGTTCTGCTCGTGTTCGGCGTGCAGAAGCAGCAATAGGTCCAGAGCGCGCGCGATTTCGGGGTCGGCGTGGTACTCGGCATAGGGCCGGCTGAACATCATGTGGAGGAAGTTGCTGCAATAGTCGACATCCGGCCGCGGGTACATGGCGGGCTGGCCAACCGAGAACTTGTAGGCAAATGCCGCCAGCGTGCTGACTTTGCCGATCAGGTGAGCGGCCACCTCGTGGAAGGTTTCCTCGTCCTCAATCTGCAGCAGCTCAGGATGGAAACAGCTGAGGGCGTTGATCATGGCCGAGAGGATCGCCATGGGCGGCGCCGAGGGCGGGAAGGCCTCGAAATGATGCCGCATTTCCTCGTGCAGCATCATGTTCTCGCGGACGTGGTCACAGAAGTGCCGGAATTCGGCCAGTTCGGGCAGGTCGCCGAAGATGATGAGATAGGCCGTCTCGAGAAAACTGCTGCGCTCGGCCAATTCCTCGATGGGGATGCCGCGGTACCGCAGTATGCCTTTGTCGCCGTCGATGAAGCAGATGCGACTCTGACAGGCGCCCGTGTTGCGGAACCCGTCGTCCAGGGTGATGTACCCGGTCTTGGCGCGGAGCGTGGCAATGTCGATAGCCGGCTCGTCCTCGCTGCCGATGATCACCGGTAGTTCGAGGCTCTGGTCGCCAACCTGCAGATGGGCGACGTTGGGCATGATGGGATCTCCTGAATCAGAGGACGGGCGATGCTCCCCTGTCCCGCGCCCGAACCGCGCCGGCTCGACCCGGGTCCCTGGGGAGGGCATTGACGGACGAGCGTTATGGTATTGGCTGCCCGCGGGGTTGTCAACTGCCTTGGTCCGGCCGCCGCCCCGATCGCTGGACAGGCCCGGGTCGCCGGGGTACCTTGGGGTCCGCGCCCTGAAGGCCGGCATCGGCGACGCCGCGCCGAGGCGGCCGCACCCGGTTCCCGGGGGGCGAATTCCATCGCGGCGGGGGTGAGCATGGGACTTGGGCAGCGCGTGCAGGGCGACGGCGCGCAATACCCGTGGCTCCCGGCCGCCCTGGTCCTGGCCCTGGCCCTGCGGTTGGCGCTGCCGCTGGCCATCCTGCTGGTGCGGGGCGACCTGTCAGCTTGCCACACGCGCGACACTTCTGCTTACCTGGGTCCGGCAGAGTCCCTGTTGACTACCGGGCGCTTCGCCAGCCAGGGGCACCCGGAGATCCTGCGCACCCCGGGGTACCCGCTGTTGCTCCTCCCGGGCCTGGTCCTCGGCGCGGTTGAGGCAGTGACCGTGGTCCTCCAGGCTGGCTTGGGTTGCCTGACGGTCTACCTCGTGTGGCGCTGCGCACCGTTAGTCTCGCCGCGGCCGGGAGCCGCCGCCGCCGGCGCGGTCTTCTACGCGTGCGAACCCCTCTCGGTAATCTACGCCAGTGAGCTGCTCACCGAGACCCTGTTCACGGCCCTGTTTGTGGCTGGCCTGTGGTGCCTGCTGCAGTACCTGCAGGAGCCGACCCGGCGCGCCCTGTTGGCCGCGGCGACGGCCTGGTGCGAGGCGGCCTGGGTGCGTCCGGTGGGGTATTATCTCCCGCTGCTGGTGGGAGCCTGGCTGCTGGGGCGCGGCTGGCGGCAACGGCGCTCGGGTTGGCGCCCGCTGACCCACGGCCTGACCTTCCTCGCCGCGGCAGCCGTGGGCCTGGGCAGCTGGCAGGTCCGCAACTGGCGGGTAGCGGATTACCCGGGCTTCTCCGCCGTGGCGGCCGTCAACACGTACTTCTACTACGCGGCGGCAGTGCAGGCGCGCGAAGAGCGCGTCCCCTACTACACCGTTCAGCAACGACTGGGCTACCGCGACGAGGCAGTGTATATGGCGTTGCACCCGGAGCAGCGAGACTGGAACCAGGCACAGCGGTACCGTTTCCTGAGCCAGGCCGGTTGGGAGGTGCTGCGCGCGCACCCGGTGACCACGGCGCGCGTTGCGGCAGCCGGGCTGGTGCGTACCCTGCTCGATCCGGGCGGCGTGGAGGTACTGCGGCTCCTGGGTTGGTACCCGGCCACCGGTGGCATGCTGGGTCGCATCGTGGACCAAGGCCTCGCCCGCGCCGTGCTCGACGCCTGCAGGCGCACGCCGCAGGTCGCCTGGGCCACCCTGGCGGCCGCTGTCCCCCTGGGTCTCGTCCTGCTGCTGGCAGCCGCGGGCCTGGTGTGTGGCCAGCGCCCCGGCGGGGCGGCAATGGTGCTGCTGGCCTTGTGCGCGGGCTATCTGCTGCTGGCCGCCGCGGGGCCGCAGGGGCTGGATCGGTTTCGCCACCCGGTGATGCCGCTGTTGTGCCTGCTGGCCGCCCACACGGCGGCGCCCTGGTTTCTGGGCCGCAACGACCCGGCCGAGGCCCGGCCGGGCCCGGGGAGGGCCGCCTCGTGATTGGCACGGCGATCCGGGCCGTGGTCGTGGCCCTGCTGCTGACGGAAGCCGCCGGGGCGCTCGATGGTCTGCAGCTGCTGAGCGCCAGTGCCCGCGAGGTGCATGTGGCGGCGACCCTGCCGGCTGACTGGCGGGCCGCGCTGACCGGCCCCGGTCCCACGGTCCTGCCGCTGCCCGGCGGCGTGCGGCCCGCTCCCGGGGCCTTGGACATCCCCTACCTGGCCACGCTGGTTGCCGTTCCCGCCGGGGCCCAAGTGGAAGTAACCACCGACCTGGGAGCGGCCGTCACCATCGACGGACTGGACCCGGGGCTGGTGCCCGGCGAGCCGGCTGCCGACTTGGCGGAGGCCACGTCGGTGATCACGGCGACGCCCGCCACAGTGCAGCGGTTGGGCATCATGCGGGGAGTCGAGACCTGGTCCCTGCAGGCGCGGCCGTACGTCTATGAACCGGCGACCCGCCGGCTGCAGGTGTACCCCAACCTGCGCATTCGCCTGCGCTTCGTTGGCGGGATCGTGGGCCGGTACCAGGCGCCGGTACACCCCGACCCACTGTACGATGCCTTCGTCAACCGCGTGGAGGCGCCCGCATACCGGGCACCGCGGCCGGCGGGACGTCCGAGCGGCGACGACTGGTACGACCCGGCCGCGCCCTGGGTGAAGGTGGAGGTGGCCAGCGACGGTGTTTTCCGCATCGACGCGGACTGGCTGCGGAACTTCGCCGACCCGGCCACCATCGATCCGCGGACGCTGCGCCTGCTGTGGCGCGGCAGCGAGGAGCCGATGGTCGTCTTCGGCGAAGCCGATGGCCGTTTTGACGCCGGCGACTACCTCTTGTTCTGCGGCCGATACCGGCGTGATGACCGCGACTTCCCCAGCCTGTACGGGGCGCTCAACGTGTATTGGCTCACCTGGGGCGGCGCCCCGGGCCGTCGCTATGAGTCGCGGCCTGCCCCACCCCAGTCCGGCCTGCCCTGGCAACGAACCTTCGCTGATACGCTGCACAGCGAGCAGGATGTGGTGCACGACCCGTTGCCTTATGCCACCGACGCCGCCCGCGACCACTGGTTCTGGCGCCAAGTGGCCGGCACCAGCGCCACCCTTCCCGGATCGGCCACGTTCATCGCCGACCTGCCGGCACCCGACCTGGTGCCCGGCGCCACGGTGGGCTTCCGCGTGGCGCTGCACGGATCCACTGACATGGCCCACCACACCCTGGTGAAGCTGAATGGCGGCGCCGCCATCGTCGACACGGTCTGGGGCAGCGTCGGCGATGGACAGCGCGAGTTGGTCGTGGACCGAACGGTGGCCGCCGAGGAACTGGCCGAGGGCGTCAACTTCGTGCTGCTGCAGGCACTGGCCGACCAGGCCAAGGTGGATTGGACCTATCTGGATTGGTTCGAGATCCGCTACCGGCGCCGGTTCGCTGCCGTCAACGGTTACCTGAGCTTCGCCGTCGAGCCGTCGGCCGGCCAACGCGTTGCCGTGGAGCACCTGCGCCGGCAGCGCGTGGAAGTCCTGGACCCCAGCCACGGCGTCAGGTTGGTCGGACTGCAAACGGATAGCAGCGCCGCGGGTGTGCAAGTCGCGTTCACGGAATCCGGCACGCGCGCGGCCGCCTACGTCGTCGCCGACACCAGCGCCTGGCAGGCACCGCGGGGGCAACTGGAGGTGGCCTCGAACTGGCGCGCCCCAGAGCACGCCGCCGACTACCTGGTGATCACCCACCCGGCCAACCTGGAGGGCGCCGAGACGCTAGCCGAGCACCGCCGCGCCGCCGGCCTGACGGCCGCCGTGGTCAGTACCGAGGACCTGTACGACGAGTTCACCTTCGGGTTGCTCGACAGCACTGCGGTGGCCGCGTTCATCCGCTACGCGTACCACCAATGGGCCGTCCCCCCGACGTATGTCCTGTTGTACGGCGACGACACCCACGACTACCGCGGCGTTGAAGGAGCCGGGGTGCCAGCGGCCGTGCCCGGCCCGTTCTACCAGTCACGCGGCCGCGGCCTGGCGCCCAGCGACTACCTGCTCAGCCTGGTGGACGGCGACGACCTGCTGCCTGACCTGGCCGTGGGACGGCTGCCCGTTGCGAGCCCCCTGGAGGCCGTTACGGTAGCGGCCAAGGTCATTGCCTACGACCGTGATCCGGAACCAGGCGCGTGGCAGGACAAGGTGCTTTTCCTGGCCAACTACCACCCTCTGAACCTTTTCACCGCCCCCTGTGACAGCCTGGCCCGGCGGTATGTGGAGCCGGCGGGCCTGACCCCCGTGAGGGTGTATTCGCCGGACGAGAACCCCATACCCAACCCCACCGGCCGAGCCTTCCTGCAGGCCCTGAACCAGGGCGCTTTGCTGATGAACTTCAGCGGCCATGGCAGCGCCGGGGCGCTGCAGTACGTGTTCGCGCTGGAACTGCCGGACTGGGGTTACCTGGCGCAGGTCCGCAACGGTGGCCGCCTGCCGTTGGTGCTGGCGCTTTCGTGCCTTAACGGCATGTACACCAACCCCACCGTCGAGTCCATGGCAGAAGCCTTCACCACCCTGCCGGAGGGCGGCGCCATCGCCTACATCTCGGCGACGGCCAAGAGCTTCGTAGCCCAGAACGACCTGCTCGCCGAGTTCCTGTACGATGAGTTGCTCCCCGGCCGTGAACCCGCCTTCGGCCCGGCCCTGGCCACCGCCAAGGGCCGACTGCTGGCTGCCCATCCAGGCTGGGAAGACGCCGCCCTGACCATGCAGCTTTTCGGTGACCCGGCGCAGCATTTGATCGCCGCACCCGGCCCCGACCTGTCGGTCGACTCCCTGAGCACGACACCGGCCGCGGTCATCGGTCGGTCGGTCGTCCGGGTGCGAGGAGTGCTGCATCAGCAGGGGCCCCAAGGCGCTGACAGCGTCCGGGTGGCGCTATTGGCCCGCGGCGCGGGCGCGCCAGCCGAAACCCTGGCCGTAACCCAGTTGCCACGCTGGGCCGGCGACCAGGCGATCGAGTTCGCCTGGTCGGTCGGCGCCCGCCGGGGGGCGTGCCAGCTGGAGTTGGAGGCCGGGTTGACGCAGGCCGACAGCGAATCGGACCCGAGCAATAACCGCAGATCGGTAACGGTGGATGTGCTCGAACCCCTCACGGCCACCCCAGTGCGACCGCGCGATGGCGCGGTGGTGGCCATCGACAGTTTGGAGCTGCTGGCCGCCGTACCGCTTACCGGCGGACCCTACTCCTGCCAATTCGAGCTGACAGGGCCGGACTCGGGCGCGGCCTGGACCTCGCCCTGGTTGGAGGCATCTGAGGGCGCCGCTGCCTGCCGTGCGCCCGCGGCGGCTACCCGCGATGGCGCCGGAGCCCACCGCTGGCGCGTACGCCTGACCACCGCCGCCGCCGCCGGACCCTGGTCAGCGTACCGAGCCGTGACCCTGGCGACATCGAGCGCTCCCGGATGGTGGACCGAGACCGCCAGCCAGGCGGCGCCGGTGACGGGCCTGGTGCAGCGCGACAACGGTCGCGAGCTGAGCGACGCCACGCTCCCCTGTCGCCTGACGGCGGCCGGCCGTGACACCGGCTTCACCGTCCGGGGAGTGGCGGGCGCAGGCGTGGTATGCAGCGACGGACGCTACCTGTATGCCAAGCGTTGGTTCAACGACGCTTCTACCGTGTATCCGGGCAATGACCTGCTGACGCGCATCGGCTCGGGCTTGGGCAACACCTATCAGTCGGCCAACTTCGGTCCGGTCGCCGACACCACCACGGCCGGCATTGCCGCCACCTGGCACAGCGACGGGTACATCTACAACGAATGCGGCCGCGCCTTCCAGCTGGAGCGCATCGACCCTGCAAGTGGACGCCTGGACACGGTCAGTGTCCCCGACGGCCTGGCTGAGTGGCGCACCGGTCGGATCACCGACGGCCACACCATGATCACCTCCGACGGTCGCTGGGTTTACAACGTGGCCATGAGTTCACCGGCAGGCGCCCGCAGTGAGTGGTTGGTGCGGGTTTTCGACCCGGCCTCAGGCTGGGCCCTGGTCCGCGAGTTCACCTCGCCACCGACCGAGACGGGATTCACCTATGAGTGGACGGACGGCGTCATCGCCGACGGCCAGCGCCTTTACCTGTTGGAATACGGGGGGCAGCACCGGATCCGCATGATCGACGCGGCCAACGGCGCCTTCTTGGACGAGTGGGTGGGCGACCAGGCCGAGACCCGCGTCATCTCAGGCCAGTATGACTGGGTCAACAACAAGGTGTGGTTGGGCGATCTGTTCGCCTCGGCGATCTACCGCTATCCCGGCCCGGCCAAAGCGGATTCAGCTGTGGCGTGGTCGCCGCCCGTCGGGCCGGCCGCCCATTGGGAGGCGCTGACCACCGCGGGTCAGGCAGGGGGGCAAGGCGGTCTGCGAATCGATGTCTTCACCGAAAGCGCGGATGGCTGGGCGCCCCTACCGGGCCTTACCGACCTGGCACCGGGCATGGCGGTGGACCTGCGGCACATCGACCCGGTACAGAACCCGAGGCTGCGGCTGCGAGCGGCTTTTGTCCGCCAGCAGGGCGGCGGCCATCTGGGGCCCTGGTCCATCGCCTGGCGACCACGCCCATCGCTGCAGCTGGCGCAGGCAGAGGCCGTCACCGGCTCAGCAGGCGGGCTGGCCGTCCGCTGCCTGGTACGGAACATGGCGGCCGAGGTGAACGATGGCGCCACGCTGGTCGTCACGCGCACCGATGCCCCTGGCCAGGAACGGCGACAGGTTCTGCCGCCTCTGGCCCCCGGCGCCACGGTGGCTGCCACCCTGGACAGCGTGCCCGCGCCCACCGGCCGCAGCCGCCTGTTCGCCAACCTGGTCAGTGCCGACCCGGATGCGGACCCCAGCGATGACCGCCGCGAACTGGCCGTGTTCACGGCCGGCCGCGCGCCTGTCGCCCTGACGCGCTGGCCCGATCAGGCGCAGTTCGTCAGCGGCGATCCGCTGCGCCCGGACCAGGGCCTGTTGATCGCGGCCCCCGACATTGCCGGCTCGACCCTGCGCCTGTGGATCGACGGTACCGCAGTGCAGGCTGACTCGACCGTGGACCTTTACCCGGCTCCGGGCCCGGCGCTCCTGTGGCGGCCGCACGGGCGTTTGGGGCGCTGCCGGCTGCAGGTCGAGTTGGAGCGCGACGGGGTCTCCCTGGGGGCCTCACCCGTGGAAGTCAACGTGGTGGGGCGTCTGGGGTTGGGCAACGTCCTGGTGTACCCGCAGCCGGTGCGGGATCAGGGCGCCATCACGCTGGTGCTGTCGGAGCCGGCCGAGGTCGAGGTGCGCATTTACGCGATCAGCGGCCGCACCGTGCGGGTCTTGGGGCCGCAGACGCTGGCAGCAGGCTTCGCGGCGTTGGCGTGGGATGGCCGCGACGACCGGGGCGCAGCCGTGGCGAGCGGCACGTATCCCTTTGTCGTCCATGCCAGGGCTGCTGGTGGCGAGGCCATGGCCCGCGGGGTGGTCGTGGTGGTGCGGTAAGGCAGATTCGGGGGCGGTCGCGACCGCCCCCGAACCCGGTTCAGGCACGCGCGCCGTGGCGAATAGCCTCGATCTTCTCGTCGCGTTCGCTGTACAGCTGCTGCCGGACGCGGTTGATCTCGGCCTCGAGCTGTCCCCGGTGCTCGGCAAAGGTCTGCGGTTCGGTCTCGCGAGCCAGTTTGGCCATGCGCGCGTTAAGCGATATCTCCTGCTCCGCCCACTTGGCCTCATACACTTTGCGCGTGTGATCGATCGCTTTGATCTGCTCAGGCGTGAGCGTGATGTTTTCGCCGCCGATGGCTTCGTCGGCACGCTCCATCGCCAGTTCCAGCGCTGACTTCATGACTGCCTCCTAGGGCCCCACCCGATGGTTCGGCACCCGACGATCAAGGGTCGCTCAGATACGGCCACCCGGCGCCGTCTTGGCGGGCGGGTCGGCAACGGTACCGGGCTGCGGGCAGGAGGCGCCGGTCTGCGGTGGGCACGAGGAGGTACCCTTGGCGCAGGTGCCGTCGGCTTTGCGGCACGGGCAGTCAGCCTTGGTGCAGGTGCCGTCGGCGGTCTTGGTGCACGTCGACTTCGTCTGGGTCCCGCTCGATTGCAGCGGGCACGAGACCGTGCCGGCCTGGTCTTTGCCCGCCTTGGTGCAGGTGCCGTCGGCGGCTTTGGTGCAGGCGGTGCCGGCCGGCTTCTGCATGGGGCATGCGGCGGTCTGACTGCCCTGCGGGCAGGCAGCCCCCTGTGGACACGCAGCACCCGGCGGACAGGCGACCGCGCTCTGAGCAGCACTCTGATCGGCGGAACCCGTGGCGGTCTGAGCGCCGGCGTTCACCGGGCACGCGGAGCCGGTCTTGGCCTGCGCCGCGTCGGCGGTGGCCGTGCCGGTGCAGCACTTGCCAGTCGGAAGAGCCCAGGCGACCGCAGCCGCGGCCACGCCCACTAACAGCAGATACCCCAGTTTCCTGCGCACGCTACACCTCCACATACAGGTAGACAGCCGTCCGGACTCGACGGCGGATGATTAACGGACACACTGGGGCGAATATACGCGGCCGTGCGGTGGTTGTCTACGCCGCCAGCAGCCGGGGCGACGGCAGGCCACGCCGTCAGCCCGGGGGGCCGGCCAGGCCGCAACTGGGGCCGAAACCGCCAGGCCCTGACCGTACGGAGACGCCCTGACCCGCCCAACCGCGCCTCACGCCAGGCCCAAGCCAGGACCGGGACCTTCGCCGTGGAGCGGTGGGCCGACGCGTCAACCGGTCAGCGGGGTCCCGCGTCTTCGCCGCCGACCATGGCGTCGACCTGCCGTTGGATCTCTTCCTGGTGCGACAGGATCTGGTTCACCTCGCGCTCGCCCTGCATCCGCTGCGCGTATGGGTCGAAGGGCGGAATGAGCGGGTCGCCGGCATAGCCAATGCCCATGGTGCGAACCGCGATATCGGAGATGTGCACCAGTGCCGCAAGGCGCCGGTGCTGGGTCGTCTGGGACGGGCTGTGGTGCGAACCGATAGCGGTGCGGACGTCGCCGGGCAAGGCCCAGTTGACCGCCAGTTCGCTGCCGCATTCGGCATGGGTGATACCCAGCAGCTCGCCTTCTGCCTGGTACACGCTGATGCCCTCTTTCTCCACCAGATCGAGGACCGCGCTGAAGTGCTCGGGGAAGCGGAAGCGGAAGATGGCCTTGCCAATGTCGTGCAGGACGCCGAGCAGGAAGTGCGTCCGCTTCTTGTCGGTGCCACCAATGATCTCCATGGCGCAGCCGACGGCCAGCGAGTGCCGCCACAGGTCGGCCATGGTGAAGCGCTGCTCCACCTGGCCCTTCGCGTCGTCGAACACGCGGTAGATGACGGCCGACTGGACGATCTTGCGGACCTCGGCCACTCCCAGAAAGGCCACGGCGTGCTTCATGACGTTGCCCTGGAAGCCGAAGAACGCCGAGCGACAGACGCGCATCACCCGCGCCGCCAGGGCTCCGTCCAACTGCAGCGCCCGGGCCACCTGGTCCAGGTCCACCTCGTTGTCGGGTTTGCTCAGCAGGGCCAGCAGTTTGCTGTGCGCCTCGGGCATGGACGGCAGATTGGTCAGCGACCGAATCTCTTCACGCACTTCCATGAAGGTCGGCTGGGCCGCGCCACGGGCAGCCTGGGCGACGTCGTCCAGCTTCTTCTGCAGCGCCGCCAGGGTAAACGGCTTGAGCAGGAAGTTGGACAGCCCGGCCCGCTGTCCGTCGGCGATGATCTGCCGGGCATCTTCGCGGGTCGCCGGCAGGGTAAGGACCATGGGGATGGTCCGGTACCGCGGGTGGAGGCGGAGAACGCGGGCAGTGCGGACCCCTCCCATGGGGATCTGATGATCCAACAGCACGATGTCGGCGCCCGCGTCGCGTAGAGCCACGGCAGCCTCGGCGCCGTGGCGCACGTCGCGCGCCTCGTAGCCTTTCTCGCGCAGTTGCCCGCAGACGAGGGAGCCGATTTTCTGGTTGCGGTCAACGATCAGGATGCGCAGCGCCATGTTTGCCAGCCCGCCGGCGGGCCCATTCCCGCTTCGGTTTACCAGGCACCGCGCGGCGAGGGAGCGCGCGGGGCGTCCCCAACAACCTACGACGGCATGTGCACTGCGACAACCCGAATCTCGGGCAGGCGGCGCCGTCGCCACCGGGCTCGGGTCGCCCGGTGGCAGCGGGTCCCAGACCCGGGCGTGCCGTCCACCGACGGCGATCTGGACAGAGCCCCAGCGTGCCATATATTGAAGCGTTTACTGCGCGCCGTATGCTGTTCGGCCAGCCCACCACCGCCTGGCCCCGGCGCAGACTGGACTTCCCCCTGGTGAAACCGCGTCTCCTGGCTGCCCTGCTTGCCCTGTTGGTGGGTACCTGTTGCTCCGGATCGTCTTCGGGGTCCGCACCGGTCGCGCCCGAACCCGGGCCCACCCAACCGACACCGGGCTACACCTTCCAGATCGTGCACTCCTATCCCCACGACCGTGGCGCCTTCACGCAGGGGCTGCTCTGGTCCGACGGGCGCCTGTACGAGAGCACCGGACTCTATGGTCAGTCTTCAGTCCGTCGCGTGGCCCTGGAATCGGGCCAGGTGGAGCAGCGCACGGCCCTGGCCGCCAACCTGTTCGGCGAGGGGCTGGCCCTGTGGGGAGATCAACTGATCCAGTTGACCTGGCGCGAGGCAACGGGCCTGGTGTACGACCGCCGCTCGCTGGCCGTCGTGGACCAGTTCACCTACGCCTCGGAAGGGTGGGGGCTGACGACGGACGGCACCCGGTTGATCATGAGTGACGGCACCTCCACCCTCTACCTGCTGGACCCGGCCACTTTCGCCGAGATCGGCCAACTCCAGGTCCACGATGAACACGGCCCGGTGGCCCGCTTGAACGAGTTGGAGTACATCAACGGCGAGGTGTGGGCGAACATCTGGACCACCGACCAGATCGCCCGGATCTCGCCCCGCACGGGCAGGGTTACGGCCTGGGTCGACCTGACCGGGTTGTTGCCGGCCAGTGAGCGCCAGCATGCCGACGTGCTCAACGGTATCGCCTATGACCCGGCCAGCCGCCGCCTGTTCGTCACCGGCAAACTTTGGCCCACGCTGTTCGAGATCACGTTGAAGCCCCGTTGACCGCGGCTCCGGGCCAGCCGCGGGCAGTCTGCTCCGGCCTCGCCTGCGCCCGCGGCAACGCATTCGTCGAAAACAGGTTACCCGCGTATGGAGATCCGGTTCCACAACACCCTCACGGGCGCGGCAGACGCCTTCACGCCGATGGCGCCGCCACGGGTTTCGATGTACAGCTGCGGCCCCACCGTGTACGACTACGCCCACATCGGCAACTTCCGCACTTTCCTTTTCGCCGATCTGCTGCGCCGTTTCCTTGAGGCCGCCGGCTATGGGGTCGACCAGGTGATGAACATCACCGACGTCGGTCACATGACCGAAGACGATCGCGCCGACGGCGGCGGCGAAGACAAGATGGCCGTCTCGGCCCGGCGCCTGAAGGAAGCCAAGAAGGCGGGGGCCATGGATGCGGGCGCGGTCGCCGATCCGGACGACCCGTACCAGGTGGCCCGTTACTACACGCAGGCCTTTCTCGCCGATGCCCGAACCCTCGGTCTGCGCATCGCCGACGAGTACCCTCAGCGCATGCCCCACGCGTCTGACTATGTGGGCGCCATGCAGCAACTGGTGCAACGGCTGCTCGACCGCGGCCACGCGTACGTGGGCGGCGATGGGGTGGTCTATTTCGATGTCGAGAGCTTTGCCGATTACGGCCGGCTCAGCGGCAACACCCTGGAGCACCTGCGCGCCGGTTCGGGGGGCCGGGTTTCGGCCGACGACCTGGCGCACAAACGCCATCCGTCGGATTTCCTGCTGTGGAAACCCGACCCTGGCCACCTGATGAAGTGGGACTCGCCGTGGGGTGCTGGATACCCGGGCTGGCACGTGGAGTGCTCGGCCATGGCCATGCAGCTCCTGGGCAGCGACGTAATCGACATCCACACCGGCGGCGAGGACAACATCTTCCCGCACCACGAATGCGAGATCGCACAGTCACGCGGGGCTACCGGCGCTGCCCACTTCGCCAGGTGGTGGATGCACGCCCGCTTCCTGCAGGTCGAGGGCGAGAAGATGTCCAAGAGCCGCGGCAACTTTTACACGCCGCGCGATGTCCTGGCCGGCAGGGTGACCGGTCGCCCGGTACATCCGGCCGTTCTGCGTTTCGAGTTGCTGCGGACCCACTATCGGGCTCACATGAACTTCACTGCCAAGGGCCTGGTGGATGCCGCCGGGACCGTGCGCCGCCTGAACGACTTCCGGGAGCAGGCCACGGCGCGCGCCGGCGGCCAGGCCGCAGCGGTGGGGCTGGACCACCCGGTGCTGAGCGCCTTCATGCAGGCGCTGGCCGACGACCTCAACATCAGTGCCGCCCTGGCCGAGATCATCCCGTGGACCGCGCGGCAGCCAGCCGACGCGACCGAAGCCCTGGGCGTCCTGCAGCGGGTCAACCAGGTACTCAACGTGGCACCGTTGGGTGGCGGCAGCCCGGCAGTGGCGGCCGAGGACATCGAGGACGGTGCCGTGGGACTGTGCCGGCAGTTGGACGAGGCGCGCACGCGCCGCGACTACGCCACTGCCGACCGCCTGCGCCAGGAGCTGACCGATGCCGGGTACGAGGTGCGGACCACCCGCGAAGGCACCACCGTGAGGCGGCTGCTGGCATGATCGGCGCCGGAGTGGTGCGCCCATGACCCGCCGCCTGTCGGTTGCCCTGTTGGTCTGCGGGGGGCTGCTCACCGCATGGGGGTGCGGCCATCACGACAGCGCGTCGCCCGACGACCGCCTGGTCCTGGCGGTCAGTATCCTGCCGCAGGTTGAGTTTGCCGAGCGCCTGGGCGGCGACCGCGTCAGCGTGGTCCCGGTTATCCCGCCCGGAGCCAACCCCCATTCCTACGAACCGGCCCCGGGGCAACTGGCCGCCCTCAGCCGCGCCCGCGCCTACGCCATCGTGGGTTCGGGGCTTCCCTTCGAGGAAACCTGGGCTGCCAAGCTGCGCGGGGTGAACCCAGGCCTGCAGGTGATCGACTGCAGTGCGGGCATCACGATTCTGGACGGCGATCCGCACATTTGGGCGTCACCGCGGCTGGCGGCCACCATGGTCCGCAACCTGTGTGCCGGGCTGGCCACGCTGGATCCGACCCATCACCGCGAATACGAGCTCAACCGCGACCGGTATCTGGACACCCTGGCGGCCGTGGACGCTGAATTGACGCGAACGCTGGCGCCCTTGAAGGGCCAGCGCTTCATGGTTTACCACCCGTCCTGGGGGTACCTGGCGCGGGACTACGGTCTGGTCGAGATCGCCATTGAGGACGAAGGCAAGGAGCCCACCATCGGGCGCCTGTCATCGCTGATCGACGAAGCCCGGCGCCAGCACATCGGCACTGTCTTCGTCTCGCCGCAGTTCGATGACCGCAGTGCCCGGGCGCTGGCAGCTGAACTGGGTATCGGCTTGGTGGCGATCGACGGCCTGGCCGCGGACTACGTTGCCAATGTGCGCCGCATCGCCGCCCAGTGGGTGGCGTCCCGGTGACTGCTCCAGCCGAAGTCGTCTGCCTGCGCGACGTATGGGCCCACCGGAACGGCGAATTGGTGCTGGAGGGCATTGACCTCAGCGTGGGGACCAACGAGTTCCTGGCGGTCATCGGCCCGAACGGCGGCGGCAAGACGACCCTTCTGCGCGTGCTGCTGGGCCTGACGCCGGCCACCCGCGGCGAGGTTCGGGTCTGTGGCCAAGCGCCGGCCCTGGGGCTGCCTGGGCTGGGGTACCTGTCGCAGCACACCTTGTTCGATACCCGCTTCCCGATCAGCGTGCGCGACGTCGTGCTGCTGGGTCGCTACCGGGGCCCGCTGCGACGTTACGCGGCCAGCGATCGGCAGGCGGCCGACGAGGCTCTGGCGCAGGTGGACATGGCCGCGTTTGCCGACCGCCAGATCGGCGAGCTGTCGGGCGGGCAGAAACAGCGCGTCATGCTGGCCCGGGCGCTGTCGCGGCAGACCCGACTGCTGTTGCTGGATGAGCCGACAGCCAGCGTCGATCCCGGCACCCAGCACTCGCTGTACGAGCTGCTGGTGCGACTGCGCACCAGCCTGACGATCGTCATGGTGACCCATGACGTGGGCGTAATATCGGCCTATGTGGACACGGTCGCGTGCCTGAACCGACGCCTCTATTACCACGGGCCGAAGGAAGGCAGCCTGGAAAGGTTGGACGACGTGTACCGTTGCCCTATCGAGGTCGTCGCCCACGGCCACCCCCATCGCGTCCTGCGGGAGCACTAGTGCTCGACCTGCTCCACTACGAGTTCATGCGTAATGCCATCGCGGCGGCGGTCCTGGTCAGCCTGGCCTGTGGGATCGTCGGCACTCTGGTGGTGGTCAAACGCATCGTGTTTGTCAGTGGTGGGGTTTCCCACGCGGCCTTCGGCGGTATCGGGCTGGGTTACTGGCTCGGCATCAATCCCCTGATCACCGTGATCCCCTTCAGCCTGGTCGCCGCCCTTGGGCTGGGTCTCGTGTCACGGGCCACTCGCGTCAGCGAGGACTCCGCCATTGGCATCCTGTGGACCATTGGCATGGCCGTGGGCATCGTCTTCGTGCAGCTGACTCCCGGGTACGCTCCCGACCTGATGAGCTATCTGTTCGGTAACATCCTCACCGTGCCGCGCGGCGATCTGGTGCTGATGCTGGCGCTGGATGGGGTCATCCTGCTGATCACCCTGCTGTTCCACCGTGAGTTCATCGCGGTGGCTTTCGACGAGGAGTTCGCCGCCGTCGTGGGCGTTCCGACACGGGCAGCCAACGCGCTCCTGCTGTGTCTGGTCGCGCTGAGCGTCGTCGTGCTCATCCGCGTCGTCGGCGTCATTCTGGTCATCGCCCTGCTGACGCTGCCGGCCTCGATCGCCCGCCAGTTCACTCACAACCTAGGTCGCCTGATGGCCGCGGCCTGTGCCGTGGGTGCCGTCCTGACCTGCGCCGGCCTGTGGCTCTCCTATGCCCTGGACCTGTCCTCCGGGGCGACCATCATTCTCGTGATGTCAGCGGCTTTCTTGATTAGCTCTGGCGCAACCCGTCCCCGACCGGCGCGCCGCGCGACCGGAGCAGCACCGTGACGGGCGCCCCCTCGGGGTCGTCGAGGCGCCGCCGTCTCGCCTGCCGTGCCGCCGCTTTCTGGCTCCTGTTCGCCGGGTGGCTGGCCGCCCCCGCAACCGGCCAGATTCTGCTCGTCTACGGGTACGGCAATGACCGGGAGCTGGCCACAGTTACGGCGGCCGCGACCCGGGTCCGCTATGTGACGGCCAATCGCCTGCTGGTCGAAGGTACACCGACCACCGTCGCCACCCTGACTGCCACCGGCCTGGTGCCGCTGGCCCGTGACATCGCCACGGTGGACGAGGAGTATTACCTCGAACCTGCCTGCCACCACGCCGACGAAGTCGACGCCGGGTTGGTCTACCGCGATGCCGCGGGATGGGCCCTGTACCGTCTGCGGGCCGGCGACCCCGGGCAGGCGCTGCCCCATTTCCGCCTGCCCCTGCCGCAGCGCTTCGACACCCGTGGTTGGCAGGCCCGCCCGGCGCGTCCGCGGCCGGCCGTCACCGCCAGCGCCGCCGTGGTCGCCGAGGCGCTGGCGCGCGTGGACCTGACGCGCCTGAAGCGCGACGTCCAAGCCCTGGCTCTACGCGACCCGGGTGCCCCCAGCACGCCGGCCAACCTGCGCACGCGGTTCACCGTGCACGACGAAACTTTCGCCGCCACCGAGTATCTGCGCCGCGAACTGGCGATGGCACTGGGCGACACCGCCGTCTCGGTGCGGCCCTTCGTGGTGGACCCCAACCGCCTCAGCGCCCATGTCCATGGCCAGGGCGCCCCGTTGCCGGCGTCGCCGCGGGGGTACAATGTCGTCGGGCTGCTGCCCGGTACCGATCCGCAGGCAGGCTGCTACGTGATCTGCGCCCACTACGACGCCACCGGGGTCCGCACCCCGGGCTGGAACTGGGCCACGGACCCAGCCCCGGGCGCCGACGACAATGGCACGGGCGCGGCGCTGGTGTTGGAGGCGGCCCGGGTCCTGGCGAACCAGACCTTCCCATGGTCGATCCGCTTCGTCGAGTTTTCGGGCGAGGAACTGGGTCTGCTGGGCAGCCGAGCCTATGCTGAAGCAGTCGCCGACAGCCAGCAGGCCGTACTCGGCGTGCTCAATTTCGACATGTTCGGCTGCAACGGTCTGGTGGACCGGATCGAGGTGGCCACCAACCCGGGGTCGCGCTGGTTGGCCGACCTGATGGCGAGCACCGCGGCGCAGTACGGGCTGCATCTGCGGGTGGATGTCCTGGAGGACGACGCGGCCCGGCTGAGCGACCATGCATCGTTCTGGGCCCGCGGGTACGACGCGGTCCTGGCCATTGAGAATTACCTGCCCACCGACGCCAGCACGGACGGCGTCAAGCAGGGCCTTTACCGCGTCAACCGGCAGTACCATACGGTGTTGGACGTGCCCGACAGCATCACGTGGTCCATGGTGCACAGGACTACCCAGTTAGCGGTTGCCACCCTGGCGCAGTTCGCTGCGGGCGAGGGGCAGCCGAATTTGGCCGTGTTCGCCGGCGACGTGGCCGCCCGCACGCCAGACAGCCTGACCGTGCACGTCAGCAATATCGGGCGCAGCCCGGTGGGCGGAGCCTTCCGCGTGCGCCTGTCCCGCTGCGCCGACGACACCACTGACTGTGTGGCGGTTCGTGAGGACGTAGTCAACGGCGGCCTACCGGCCGGCGGCGCCGCCGACGTGGCCTTTGCGTGGCGCCTGTTGGGGGAACAGACCTTCCGCCTGGAAGTCGACACCGAGAACGCCATCGCCGAGGAGCAGGAGAGCGACAACGAGGCGGTTCAGCGCCTGCTGGTCCAACCCCTGAACCGGATCGCCGTGTACCCCAACCCCTTCGTGCCGGCCCGCACGCCCTTCGTCACCTTCACCGGGTTGCCTACGCGCGCCCGCGTGAACATCCGCACCTTGGGCGGCCAACTGGTGTGGACCGGCGCCGAGGAGCGGCAAGGCACACTGAGCCGCGAGGTACGCTGGCAGGGAGAAAATGGCGCCGGGTACACCGTGGGCAGCGGCGTGTATTGGTACCAGATAACTACCTACGAGGGCGACGTGCTGGTCAGCGACAAGCTGGCGGTCGTCCGCTGACAGGAGGCAGATGAGCACGAAGGCCGCGTTACAGGCACTGACGGCAGCGCTGGTGGGATGGAGCGCCTTCGGGACGGCTACCCCACCGGTCGCCGCGGCGCCGTTGAGGGCCAGTGAAGCGGCGGCCCTGCTCGACCAACTCGAGGCAACGCGCGGGCAGACGGTGGCTACTGTGCTGTCCTCGAGCGACGAACCGCAGCGGGCTGTGTGCGGCACCCCGGCGCTGGTGCAGGCGCTGCACGCAGCCCCGTCTCAAGGGCCCTCCTACCAGCAGCGCCTGGCCAAGGTGCTGGCTCGGCCCGTGACGCAGGTCCAGGCGCTGACGCCCAGCCGGCGCTTCCGCGTTCACTACGACATCAGTGGCAGCGCCGCGGTCGCGGCGACCGACCTGGACGCCAACGGCCGACCGGACTACATCGACGTCGTCATGGCGACGCTGGATTCCACCTGGACCCTGCAGGTTGACCAGCTGCATTTCAATGCCCCCCCTGAGGACGGTACTGCCGGGGGGGGCCGGAATACGACGTGTACATCACTGACCTGGGTCGCAGCAACTACTACGGCCTGACGTACCCCGAGAGCAGCGCGTTGACGACGACCAGTTACCTGGAGATCGACAACAACTACACCGACGGCATATACCGCGAGACCCGGGGGCTGGACGCACTCCACGTCACCGTTGCCCACGAATTCAACCACGGCCTGCAGTTCGGTTACTACCAGGGCAACGACTGCATCTGGTGGCAGGAGGCCTCGGCTACCTGGATGGAGGAGGTGGCGTACCCCAACGTTGACGACTATCTGCAATACCTGAGCAGTTTCCTGCAGAACCCCGAAAGCGCCCTGGACAGCACCACGCCGCAACTGCACATCTACGGCGCCGCCCTCTTTGCCCATTTCCTCGATCAGCGGTACGACCGCGACCTGATCCGCGCCATATGGGCTGAACTGGGACATCGGAGCAGTGCCAGTCTGGCGCACTTCGACACCGTGCTCCGTTCGCGCGGGGGGCTGGGCGCGGCCACGGCCGAGTTCGGCGTCTGGGGTTACTTTACCGGTTACCGGCACCGCGCCGGGTTCTTCGCCGAGGGCGAGAAGTACCCAGCCGCAAAGCGGATCGACCTTCAGCTGGCTACCAGTGCTGCTAACCTGTCAGTGCAGCACACCAGTTCAGTGGACCACCTGGGCACGGTGTACCTCAGCCTGCAGCCAAGCGTACAGCAGACGGGCGGCGCCAGGATCCAGCTGGACACCCCGCAGGGCCACTGGCTGGCACGGCTGCTGATGGTGACGGCTGACACCGTTGAGGTGCAGCTTATCACGGGCAATGCCGTTGTCGTGCCCGGATGGAATCGATACACCAACGTGGTGGTGGCGCTGACCGAGACGGACCTTTCCGGCTGGTCGTTCCCGTACACGCTCCGGGCCACCTACGATCCCGAGCTCATCGACGCGCCGCCGCCGTCGGCATTCGCTCTGGGCAGCAGTTTCCCGAACCCGTGGACAGACGGCAGCGGGCGCGAGGTCACCATCCCGTTTGACCTGGCCGCACCCAGCCTGACCACAACCCTGTCCATCTTCGGCATGGATGGTTCGCTGGTCTGGCAGCGGTATCTTGGCGAGCGGGCGGCGCGGTCCTACGAAGAGAAGTGGGACTGCACTGACCAACACGGCCAGCCGGTCGGTTCCGGGGTGTATTACTATGTGCTGCAGACGGACAGCCAACGGGCCGCCAAGGCGCTGGCGGTAGTAAGAGGAGACCATGAATAGACGGCTGGCAGCAGCGGATGAGGTGGACCTGGAGAGTGCCGGCCGCCGCGATTACTGGCTCCGCCTGGAGCACGACAGCATTTGGGGTGAGCACCTGATCCCGCTCTCCGTCTGGGTGGGGCCCCACGCCCGGCCGGGCCTGGGGCTGGTCGCCTTCGGCGGTACTCACGGCAACGAATGCGAAGGTCCGGTGGCCATCCGCGGCCTGCTGGGCGAGATCGACGAACGCGCGGTCCTCGGTCGGCTGGTGCTGGTCCCGGTGCTGAACCCTGTGGCCTTCCACCGGGGCACGCGGGACAGCGATGCCGCCGACGGCGTTAACCTCAACCGCGCCTTCGTCGATGGCGCGGGGAGCGCGGCCGCTTTGGCGGGCATCACCCACCGCATTGCGGCGGCGGTCAGGCAGTGCATCTGGCCCCACGTCCACGTGGTGCTCGACCTGCACGCCGGGGGTGAGGTAGCGCGCTTCGCCCGCTGCGCCAGCTACCACCGCGTGGCCGATCCGCAGCTGTCAGCCGCCACCGAGGCGACCGCACGCGGTTTTGGCACGCCGCTGGTGCTGGTGTACCAGAACCGGACGCCCGGCCTGCTGACCAGCGAGAGCGAGCGACTAGGCAAGATCACGGTCGGCACCGAGCTAGGTTGGGGCGGTGCCGTCAGCGTTGAGGGGGTCCGCCTGGGCCGACGCGGGGTGCTGCAGGCGGCCGTGCAGCACTGCCAGTTGCATGCGTCGGCGGGTCCCGAGGGACCGGCCACGGCCGAGCCCCAAGTGACTGTAGAGACCATCGACCCGGCCTGTTACGTCCCGGCCCCGTTCCCGGGACTGTACGAACCCGTGGTGGAGTGCGGCGTTCTGGTGTCGCCCGGATGCACGATCGGCCGGCTGCATGACTTCTACCGAATCGACGATCCGCCCGTGGACATCTGCGCCCAGGTGTCGGGACGGGTGGTGGCGCAGGCATGGAATGCCCATGTGATCCAAGGGCAGCACGTGGCGGTGGTCGGCAAGGTCGTCGGGTAGACGCGGCATCGTGGGCCGAGGAGGTTGGGTGTGAGACGACGCATTCTCTGGCTGCTGCTGGCTGCAGCGGGCGTGGTCACGAGGGCCAGCGCGCACCAGATCACGGGTACTGATATCGCTACGGTGACCCAGTTGACCGTGGACTACAACACGGTCAAGGGCATCTATGAGGTCCAGTACGGCGAGCTGGCGGCCCTCGAGGAACGACGGCGCCTGGACGCCGACGGCAGCGTCAGTATTTCCGCCGCCGAAGTCACCGCCTACACCGCGCGCCGCGCGGCCGAACTGGCCGGCAACCTGTCGCTCAACCTCGACGACCGACAGGTTGCCGTGGCCCTGTCCGCGGGCGAGGTGCTGCCGCCGGAGACCCTGGTGGCGCCGGGCCAGATGACACTGCGCTACCAGCTGCCACCCGTCACGGTGGACCTGACCCGCGCCGCCACGCTGGGATTCCGCGACGCCAATCAGTTCCCGCGGTTGGTCCACGCCGACATCATCATCGAGGCCCTGCCGTTAGTCGACATCGGCGCGGTGGAACCCCGCAGTGGTTCGGTCAAAACGACCAAGATCCAGGCCCCGAAAGGGCCCGTGGAGGCGCGACTGGCCCTCGAACCGGCGGCCGCCATGTGGCAGGGCGGTGCCTTCGCCGCCGGACAACAGGCATTGGGTTTGGGGGCGCAGACCGGGGCCGCGACTACCAACCAGACAGCGTCCACCACGGATCGGCTGAAGGGCATGCTGCGTACTGAGCAGCTGAGCGTCGGGGTCATCGCCTTCGCGTTGGCGCTGTCGCTCTTCCTGGGTGCGGCCCACGCCCTGGAGCCGGGGCACGGCAAAACGATCGTGGCCGCGTACCTGATCGGTTCGCGAGGCACGGTGGGCAACGCCGTGTTCCTGGGCGGCGTGGTCACTTTCACCCACACCTTCAGCGTCATTGTCCTCGGGGCGTTGACCCTGTTGGCCTCGCAATACATCCTGCCCGAACGCATCTTCCCTTGGCTGGCCGCCAGTTCGGGCCTGTTGATCAGCGGCTTGGGGCTCTGGCTGCTGGGTCGCCATTTGCGGGGCGCGGGGCATGGCCACAACCACGAACCTTCCGGCCATGCGCACCCACATGAACTCGGGCCGGCGCCGGCGCGGCTGGGACCTGGTCAGGCGACAGCGGACGATGGTGAGTTGGCGTATCCTCACTCGCACCTGCCGGGGGTGCGCACTGCGGCCCCGCCCGTTGCGCGCAGGGCCCAGGGCCACTCGCATGGCCACGGCGAGCAGGGACATGGCCACTCTCACGCCGGCGACGAGGAACACGAACGCGACGCGGGCGGCCACTCGCATGGCCACGCGGACCACGGGCATGGCCACTCCCATGCGGGCGACGAGGACCATGGGCACGACGCGGGCGGCCACCTGCATGGCCACGCGGACCACGGGCATGGACACTCCCATGCGGGCGACGAAGACCATGGGCACGACGCGGGCGGCCACTCGCATGGCCACGCGGACCACGGGCATGGCCACTCCCACGCCGGCGACGAGGACCACGACCACGGAGCTGGCAGCCACTCCCATGCCCACGGCGACCACGGACATGGCCACTCCCACGCCGGCGACGAG
>CAITNQ010000460.1 GCA_903893785.1 uncultured Gemmatimonadota bacterium | reverse complement strand
GGCCGGCCCCAGGTGCCAACCCAGGGTACCGACCACCGGTGACCCAAAGGCGCGGAAAGCCGCCAGCGTCAGCGCGACGATTCCGGGGCTCAACATGCGCGCCCCGTCGATGCAGACGGTGACCAGCGGGGCCGTGCAGCTGCGCACCGCGCGGTTGATCGGACCGGCCGGGGACGGTTGGTCGTCCTCGCGTACCAGCCGGAAATGGCGTCCGAAGGCCTGGACCATGGCCCGGTCAAGCGGCACCTGCGAACCACAGTCAACCACCACGACTTCGTAATCTGACTCTCTCACCCCGCGCTGGTAGGCGGGTGACAGCGTGTAGAGCGTCCGCGGCGCCTCTCGGGCCATGTTGCGTACCGCGACGACGACGGCCAGGGCGGGAGTTCTGGGCATCAGGTCACCCTGAGTACGGAAGGCGAAGAGAACCCCGACCCAGGCAGCGCGACGGCGCCGCACCGGGGCGGCCGCCCTGGCTTCGCCGGTCGATCACCCAAGCCACGAAGTGAAGTCCTGTTGCAGGTACTCCGCCAACGAGCGGATGCGAGAGTAGTACAGGCGACCTAACGCGGCGCGCAGGGCAGGGCTCAACTCGCCCGGCGGGCCCTCGCGCTCTTTCCCGGCAGCCATGGAGCCAGGCGAGGCGGGGCGGCTGTCGAGCCCCAGATGAACGTAACACTTGCTGAGGTACGATTCGGGATCGCCGGCGAGTTCCTCGAAACGCAGGAGCAGCAGGCTGTCGCGGGGGTAATAACTCCGCCAGTGGCGGATGCACGCTTCGTAGTCGCCTCGCGCCAACGAGCCCGGTGAGTGGAACTGGGCCAGGAACCATGCCTCAGGTACCTCGGGGATGGCCATGCCATACCGCAGGGCCTCCATCTTGGCGGCCGACCAGGCCCGGTCAATGGGGTTGCGCAGCGTGTATATAAGGCGCAGATCGGGGTAGAGTCCATGGCACTGGGCGATCGCCTCCAAGGGGAGGGTGGCATAGGCAGGCGTCATGTCGCCGTGAAGCTTGCCGTCGGGCCGCTCGAAAAGAGCGCGGTACCACGTCAAGCCACGGTCGCAGAACAGGTCCCAGAAGTGGACCTCCTTGCCGCCGGGAAAGCTGATGGCGGGGTGTCGACGAAGCTTGCGGAAGAGCCAGGTGGTACCCGCCTTCTGGGCCCCCAGGCAGAGGAAATCGAGCATACAGCGTTCCCTTGTGGCGCGAGTACCTCCGGTCCTGCCGGCCCGGGCGGAGGCAGGAGACGGCGCGGGCGGGGCCAGCAGGTCAGGGCCACCAGCCGCGCGGCATGCCTCTGGACCGGGCGGCGGCGCGGCGGAGAACCGCCGCTGTCGCTGGCCGAATCCAGGCAAGGCTGGCGTCTTGCGGCCACCCCCGGCCACAGTTGGGCGGCGGCGGCAGCGCACCCACGCCGCAGGCGCCGCAGTGTAACCGCCAGCAGGGCAAGGCCACAGGGGGACCCGGTCGGCGCCGGACGGGTCCCGGTCCATAGCCGCCAAGGGCCGGCCGCAGGCCCCCCCTGCTCGCACCGCGGAGTGTCCCGCTGGCGGCAGCGCCCGACGGCCGCAAGCACACCCGGTCAAGACGAAAAGGTTGGCGGCGCGGCCCCGTCAAGGGGCCCGCGGCAGGGCAGGCCGACCGGTGGGGCGTACCCACCGCGCCGCGATGCCGGGCAGCGGCTGTGCGGAGGCAACGGCAGCGCGGCCTGGGAGTGCATCACAGGTTGGAACATGCAGGCGTGTCTCTTCACGACTTTCTTCGTCGTGCGCCCACGGGTTCCAACAAGGACCTGTGCTCAGCGTCCGACCACGCTGCGTCTCCGCCTGCTACCCCTGTGGCCAGGCAGCGCGCCGCCATGGACGGGCGACGCGGCCGCCTCACCTCTGCCGGGCACCGCAGGCGTCAGTTCACTGCGGGGTAGACCAGGGCGGCATCGACCTGGCCGGCCTGATCCAGGTACCAATCCGCGTGAGCCCTGCCACTGGTCTCGGCCCAGCTGGCGAAGTAGCGGTACGCCTGGACGATGGGCGCCCGCTCAACCGGGTGGCGCCACGAGGCGGCCAGGTTCAGCGCCCAAGGCAGGTTGGTGGCGCTGCGATAGTAACCCATGGCCGTGCTGCGATCGTCCCCGGTACCGAACAGGGCCCGATCCGCCAGCGCAGTGGGACTGCGGCCGGGCAGGTGTACCTCCTTGCCCCGGGTGCGGTTGATGATGGCGAACGGGTTGAAAGGCGCGGGCTCGGACAACGTCGCCGGCGCCGCCAATTCCACGTGGACGGTCACCGCGGCGGGTTCGACGCGGGGGGCTTCCAGTTGGGTGTTCAGGTAGAACCCGGCGGGCGGCCGCACCACAGTGTACGCGTTGTCGAAGACCACGATGACCGCCCGATCCTGGCCCATTTCGACGCCGTTAGCGCCGTTAGTAACGAAGCGCTCGGTCAGGTGCGCACCCTCGACCGAGCGCACTTGGCTGGGCGACAGGGGCAGCTGCACGCCCAAGCCGTTGAAGAAGCTGGCACCAGCGGCTCTGACGCGGAAGGTGCCATCGAGCGCCACGACCCGGTTGGCCGCATTGCTGATCTGCATGAAGTTGTAAGCCACCACCAGGTCATTGAAGTCATAATCGCCTTTGGCCGGCCAGCCGTCCTCAAAGGCCAACGTCGCGTAGGCGTTGCGGCCCGGGCACCAGGAGTTGAACGCCCGGTTCGGGTCGTGGGGGTACTCATCGCAGTAGTCTTCGATGTGATCGCCATCGCTGTCGACGTATGCACGACTCTCGGCCAGTTCACGGGTCTCGACCGACGCGTACGGAGTAACGGTCACGTAGAAGACGGCGTCGTTGAAATCCTCGTCGCAGGTTTCGTCACGGCGCAGGTCCTCGAACCCCAGCAACAGCAACTGGCGATCCGGAACGCTCAGCAGCACGCTGTGCTGACGCTGACGCGCATCGCGCTCAGGGTTCAGGTCAGGGTCAGAGTAGACAATGTGCGTGCCCTCGGTGACGCTGTTGCCGCGCCATCCCTGCACCGCCAGGAACCAACCGATCTCGGTCCCGGCGGGGAATCGGCCCAGGTGAACGCGGTCCCCCGGGTAGAGTCGGCCGCCGCTGCCCACGGCCGAGACATTGGGGAAGACCACCTGGCGCTCGCGGATCTGGCTGGCACTGGCCGGCGGGTGGCCCACTGGGTAGGTGTAGAAGCCAAGGGCGTTTTTCCACAGCGCCCCCTCGTGGACGAACGTCACCCACACGTCGGCCGCCTCTGTCACCCGGGTGTTGGTCTGGCGCGCGGTGAGGAACTGCGGGTTGGTCGCCGGTACCGATCGACGCTCAGGCAGCGAGGCATTGAGCTGTCGCAGGAGCCCGCCGTCGATCGGATCTCCCTGCGCCTCCAGGTAATCGGGCACGCCGTCGCTGTCCCACGTGCCCATGTAGGTGAGCCCGCCCATGATCGCGGTCGGTTTGCCGGCGACCATCGCGGCCCCCATGGACTTGGCCCGCGGCGGACGCTGCAGCCCGGTGCCGCCAAAAAGGTGGTCGACGCGGCCGGCGACGATCGGTACCGACACCTGGCCCGGCATGATGCCGATGCAGTCGACCTCGACGACCAGACTATCGACATGGGCCGCCACGCTCAGATCGGCCGCATAGTCGCCGGCTTCGTCAGTGGCGCCGCTGGCCAGGGGCTGCAGCAGGCCGTCACTATCGCGCTGGTACACGTCCACGCGCAGGTACGACATCGCGCCCCCCTGTGGGTCCAGCACGCGGATGGCAGCCTGGACTGACTGCGTGGTGGCGAAGTCGAAATCGTCGGCCACGCGCAGGTCAGCCATGGACGGCAGCGGCTCCGGGTCAGGAGCCTGAGTCGGCGCAGCCTTGGATTTGCCGCCACAGGCAGAAAGGAGCAGCAGCGCGGCGAGCAACGGGTAGCAGCGGACGCAGAAGCGGAACACAGTGCATTCCTCCGACATGGCGTTCGGGCGGCCATCGGCGCAATGCCGTATGACTTAATGTAATTAAACTGACTTTGCTGTCATACGCAATGGGCCACCGAATGCCACGCCGCTCGGCGTCCCCGGGCGCGTCGTCACGGTGGCGCCTGGGCACGGCGGGGCGTGGGGGCGAGGGACTGGGCAACGGGGTGAGCGACGCGGTGGCGCCTGGGCACGGCGGGGCGTGGGTCGCCACGGGCCGGCGCGGGCACGGCGGGGCGTGGGGGGCGGGCGCGGCGGGCCCAAGGCGACAGACCGCTCTTGGCCGGGTTGGGACGGCACCGAGCACGGCGGTGGCCGAAGCGCCGCGGAGGCCGGCCCCCTCTGGCCGAGGCGATGTGGCGGTGGAGGCGGGCGCGGCCCTTGGGGCAGGCGGCCTGTGCCGGCGGGCGAGGTGACGAGGGCGCCGGACGGTGGCCGCAGCGTCAAGGGGCAGACCACCTCAGGCGCAGTTGAAGTCGCGGCCGGGCGTGGGTCCGGGCGTGGGTCGCCACGGGCTGGCGTGGGCACGGCAGGGCGTGGGAAGGGGCCGCGCTCGGCGGCCCGGACTGACTACCGGCCGGTGCACGGTCCCGAGACTGGCCGCGGTGCCGGACTCAGGACCCGCGGCCGGCTGGGAACACCCCGTACTCGACGCACAACTCGACATCCTGCAGCACCACCCCACCGGCCATTCGCGCCGGCCGCTGTACCAAAGCCACCTCGAGCCTGTTCGCACCGCGCCGGGGCCGGACGCTGCGCAAGTCGATCTCGAGCCATTGCCCCTCGTAGGGCGTATGGCGCGACAGAACGTCGCGGCGCGCCGGTTGGTCCTGAAGTGCCGTGCCGTTAAGCCACACGGCGACGACGTCCGCCGATACCAGGTTGCTGATGCCCAAGCGCAGGCGGACGCGCTGCACGCGGTCGTCGTCCGGATCGTCAGCGACGGCCAACGGCACTGCGTACCGCGTGTTGGCCGCCGCGGCGGGAATCTCGAGCGGCAGCGGATAGGACAGGTCGTGCCCGGCCGAGTCCGGGCACCGACGCCGCACGAAGTAGTGCCTGTCGCGTCCCTGGCCTGACGCCGGATCGCCGATCTCGGCCAGCATGCTGCGTTCACGCTCGCCCAAGGGCCAGGCCATGAACCAGGTGTACAGGCCGTCGACGCCCAGATCCCACAGGTTCGCCGCGGCCGCCCTCACCATGCTGGGTGACGCATGGGTGACCACTGTATTGGCCCGCGTAGCGCTCTCGTAATAGGGCTGGAGCATACCGTACACAGCAATGTCGCGGGCGTGGGCGGCCTCGATGAGCCAGGCGATCGGCATGTTGGCGTCGAGCATCATCGAGCCGTAGACCAACGGCACCACGTAGTCTACTAGCCCTTCGTCGAGCCAAGCCGCCACATCCAGGCCTGCGCGTCGGTTGAGTTCCTCGCTGGGGTACACCCGGGCACCCACCTGGCCGGGGGTCCCCGGGCGGTGGCGGATTCGTTCGGCAGCCTGTCGTACGAACTCGGTCAACGTGGATGTGTGGGCCTCCACGTCGTCGGCCTGGAGGTAAAACGAGCAACCCGCCGGTGCCGCGGCGAAATCCAACTCCACGCCCTCGACCGGGTAGCCAGTTGCCAATTCGTTGATCAGCGCCATCTGGTAGTCACGCGCCTGGGGATCGGCATAGCCGCGTCCCCCTTTGGCTACCGCCAGCGAGGGCCTGCCGTCGAACCCACCCATGCGCAGGCTGGCGACAAAATCGAGGCCGCGATCGTGGGCGCGATCGACCAGGACGCCCAGGGGGTCCAGCCCCCGGTCGATCAGGCTCTGCATGTTCTCCCACACGCGCCAGTACGGGGCGTCGCGGAACACCGGTTGATCGGCACCGAAGCGCTGGCCCACGGTCGACGGGTAGAACAAGCCATCGCCCCTGGCCACGCCGTAGACGAAGGTATCGACGGAGGTACCAGCCACCTCGTCCACGGGGGCCCAGGCATCGACCAGACGCATGGGGGGCTCAAATACGAACAGGTAGTAGTGGCGAGCATCGTTGAAGTAGATGGTGCGACGGCGCCCCATGGTCAACCTCCGCATGCTGGGGGCCCGGGCCGGCAGCCCGGGTCAAGGACGCACTACCCGACCGGCGGCTTCGTCGAGCGACTGCGGGCACCCGGTGTCGTCACCGCCCAACCAGCGGTACGGCGCGGGATAGAGGCTGAGCGAACGGTCCGCCAGGGGCAGCGACACGGGAACACTGCCCTGCCGGGCCGACAGACGAGCAGCGATGGCCACCTCGAGGGCTTGCCGCAGGTC
>CAITNQ010000459.1 GCA_903893785.1 uncultured Gemmatimonadota bacterium | reverse complement strand
GCCATTGACTTGGGGTGCCTTCGGTGACGGGCAGGGCGCCGTCTCGGGGTCGGGTGGGGCCGCTCGGCCCGGGCGCCCAGTGAGCCACGCGGGTGCCGTTGCGGCCGTGCTTGGTGGCGCCGTCGGGCACGGCGACCGACCGTGGGTTCGGTGCCCTGGCCCGTCGAGGCCGCCAACGGCAGGCAACCGCAGGACTCGCCGTCGCGATGGGGCCTGGGGCACACAGCCGCAGGTCCGCCGACAGCGCCTGAGCCCACGCCGAGGGCGGGGAAGGCGGTGGGAGGGTACGACGCGTCGGCGTCCGGCAACGCACAGCTTGACAGTTCCCCCCGGACCCGGCCAATTTCACCGTACCGGGTAACCGACGGGAACGTCCGCGGCGCTGGAAATGGGGTGGAATGCAGGTCGGTGAAGCACCGCGACGCCGGGCCTGTACGGGGATACCAGGGCCGCCGTTGGCGCCACGCCGTCCGGCAGACGATGGCCATCCGCCGTCCGTGGCCCGCGCAGGAGCTGCCCGGGCCAGATGGCACTACTCAGGAGGGTCGCCATGCGCACCAAGCGAAACGAGCATGTCTGGCGCCAGGTAGCGGTCGCCGCAGCCCTGGCGGTGGCACTGTGCGGGGTGGTCCGACCGGCCCACGCCGCCACCGAGGCGCAGAAGACGCAGGCCATCGCCAGGGGGTTGGCGTACCTGGCCTCGGTGCAGAACCCCGATGGCTCCTTCCCGGGGGCGTACGGGTACCCGATCGCATCCACGGCGGCCAGCATGTTGGCCTTCGAGGAGCAGTATTACCGGCAGGGCAACACCTGGAGTCCGGGGCCCGATTACAGCGCCGTGGTGAGCCAGGCGGCCGCTTACGTCCTGAGCCAGACCCAAGCCACCAGCCTGGCAACGGCTAATTGGTGGGGCTTCACCGGAACGCAGGCCGACCACTTGGGGTATTATTGGGCGGCGGGCTATAACACTGAAGAGGTGTACCAGACTGGCCTGGTGATCCCGGCCCTTTCGCGCCTGACGGACGGGATCAACGGCGTGACGCCCGGAACGGTGATCAGTTCGACCAACAGCCTGGTGAACGGCCGCACCTACCGCGAGGTGATCCAGCGGTCGGTGGACCTGCTCGCCTGGGGCCAGAATGGCCCCGGCAGTTTCGCCGATGGCGGCTGGCGCTACGTCGTGCCGTCCCCCGACGATGCCGACAACTCCACCAGTCAGTGGCCGGCTATCGGCATGTTCTTCGCGCAGGCGGTGCCAGGCGTGGTGATCCCGGACCTCACGCGGCTCGAAATGATCACCTGGATCAACACCATTCAGGCCCCGGACGGCGGTTCCTACTACCAGCCCGGAAGCCTGGAGAATGAGTCCAAGACCGGCGGCATGCTCGTCGAGATGGCCTTTGCCCGCGGTGGCGGCAACCAGGCAACGGCCCTGGCCTACCTGAACCAGGAGTGGCAGAACGGCCCGCACAACGAGCCCTGGGACGGCAACTTCGGCCATCCCTACGCCATGTGGTCGATCTACAAGGGCCTGGAGGCCACGATCGGCATCGACGATGCCACGTGGATCACCAACCTGCACACCAATCCGGGTGACGTCGACAACCCCCATCACGGCTGGAACTGGTGGGAGGACTACTGCCACTACCTGGTGAACAACCAGAATCCGGACGGGTCGTGGTCCGGGTACAGCTACTGGGATGCCGGTTTGGCGACGCCGTGGTACCTCAACATTCTGCACGCTACGAATGTGAACAGCAAACCGCTCGCGTCGTGGACCTCGCGGGTGAACGCGACGACGCCATGGGGCGGTTCGACGTGGTTGACGTTCGGCGTCATCCGC
Organism: uncultured Gemmatimonadota bacterium; assembly: GCA_903893785.1. Classification (GTDB taxonomy): domain Bacteria; phylum Latescibacterota; class UBA2968; order UBA8231; family UBA8231; genus CAITNQ01. Next base: position 15,181 of record CAITNQ010000459.1, on the reverse strand, counting down.
GGCGCCACGACAGAAGTGGACACGGTACTGGGTGAGGGTGAATTGCCGCCTCTGCCGCCCTGGCCGGCCTTCGACGCACGCTGGCGTCAGGGGACGGCGGTTGACTACCACCCGACTGAAGCCGACACATTGGGCAGCAGTTGGCTGCTGGACATCCAGGCTGAGAGCCGCGATCTGCCGGTAACGGTAACTTGGGACCGGTCGTTGTTCCCGGCCGGCGGCACCTTCACCCTCTCGGGCCAGGCGCCGACCGGAACCGTCAGCGTGGACATGCTGGCACAGACCCAGTGGCAACTGACGGCAGAGGGCCAGGCCCTGCTAGTGATCCACTACACGCCCGCGGCCCAGATCGAGCATTCCTATTCCCTGTCGCCGGGCTGGTCGATGGTATCGCTGCCGGTGCTGGTCCGCGATCCACGCGGTGTGGCGCTGTTCCCGTCGCTGCGCTCGCTGTTCGGCTTCGACACCCAGTACGAGCCTGCCTCGACCATGTTCCCGGGCACCGGTTACTGGGTCAACCTGGGTCAGTCCGAGACCCCGACGGCGACGGGACGAGCCTATCCCAGTGCGTCGTTGGTGCGTTCGCTGCCAGCGCGGTGGAGCATGGTGGGTCCGGGCTACGTCACGCTGGACGTGGCGGCCCTGAAGACCGCCTTCCCCGCCATCGTTTCCGTGTACGCCTACAGCGGCGGCTACCATCTGGCGACCACGCTGCAGCCGGGCAAGGGGTACTGGATCAACATGGCATACCCGGCGGCGGTCGACCTGAGCGGCAGCGTGGGGACGCCGCAGAAGCCGGTGGCGACTGACGCCGGGACAACGCCCCAGCCCACGTTCTGGGCAGCGGGCGGCGGGCAGACCCAGGCGCTCGACCTGGGCGTGGCACAGGCGCAGGTGCTGGAACTGCCGCCGGTGCCACCGGCCGGCGTCTTTGACGTCCGCGCCGATGTGCGGCCCGGGACGCAGGCGTGGCAGATCCCGGATGTGGCGGGCTCCTACGCGCTCCACCTGCAAGGAGGCGTCGAGCACCTGGAGTGGGACCTGCCGGCGGACAACCCTTGGGAGTTGACGGTAGACGGCCAGACCCTGCCCTTGGTGGGCCGGGGTCAGGTGGCAGTTGGCGACGGCGCCACGGTTACCGTGACGCGCACGGTGGCGCTGCCCCAGGCCACGGTGCTCCTGGGCCCCAGCCCCAATCCGTTCAATCCCACCACCACGCTACGCTACGCGCTGGCCACGGCCGCCGACGTCCGCCTGTGTGTGTACGCGGCCAACGGCCAGCGGATCCGGGAACTGGTCGCTGGCCGGCAGGAAGCCGGCCACTACAGCCTGTCGTGGGATGGCCGCGACGCGACCGGTGCCACGGTGGGTGCGGGCGTGTATCTTTGCGAACTGCGCGCCGGCAGCTACCGGGCCGTGCAGCGCATGGCACTGATCAAGTAGACGAACGCGGCAGTACCCCGGTGCTCCTGGGCGCCGGAAGTTGGCCTGCGCCCTTCTGGCCCGGTTCGGTCCGGGTCAGAAGGGCGTCCTGTTGCCCGGCCGCGGACCGAGTCGCTTCACCCGCCGGGCAGGGGCACGACCCCGAGGGGGGCGTCGAGATCGGCCGCGACACGGTGACCCCGGTTCGCGCCGGGACCGGCACAGGGCGCGGCCGTGGCCTGGGTCGCCAGCGCCCGTGCCGGGAAGGCCGGCCGGGCGCTGACGGCAGCTCCGGGCGTTGGGGCGGCGTGCTGGGGGGCCCACCGCAACGACCGATCATGGTTGGCTACCTGCCGATGCCTACCAACCCGGCACCGACCCTGTGGGGGTTTCCCCCAACTGCCCCCATGAGCTAACTTGGGTGACCCTCATCAACCAACGGAGGCCCCGATCATGCGGATCTTCGAGCGTGTCGTCATCGGCAGTGACCCCTGGGCAGGCAACCTTCACCGCCACCTGGCCGCGTGGTTGCGCGAGGCCGCTTACGAGGTGGAGGAGGTGAACACGGCCGGTGCCAGTTCGACGCCATACTACGAGATCGCGCGGAGCGTGGGCACAAGGGTGGCCGCTGACCCGACTACGGCTGGAATCGTGCTCTGCGGCACGGGCATGGGCATTGCGATGGAGGCGAACGCCGTCCCCGGCGTCTCCTGCGCCCTGTGCGAGCATCCGCTGACGGCGGAGAAGAGTCGTGTCCTCAACAACGCCAATGTGTTGGCGATGGGCGAGATGGTCACCACGCCGATGGTCGCCGAGGCGATCACCCGCACCTTCTTGACCACCGAGTTCGGCGCCGGCATTGCGCCGGAGCTGCTGGCGCAGATCAAGACCTGGCACACTGCCATTCGCCGATGGGAGACCGCCGGCGAGTGAACCGGTGTCCACCGGGCCCGGCAGCGGCGCGGCGGTGCAGGGCTCGGTCCCGGAACGGCCCGTCACACCACGGACGTTGGCAGCGCGGGGCTCGGCCTCGGAAGAAGCCGTCAGATCGCGGTCGTTGGCAGCGCGGAGTCTGGCGTGCCCAACACAGCCCGGTAGAGCTGCAGGGTCTGCTCAGCACAGGCACGCCAGGACAGGCTGGCCGCACGCAGCCTGCCGCGGCGACTGAGGTCGTGCCGCAGGGCGGCATCGTCGATCACGCGGCACACCCCGGCTGCCATGGCATGGTAGTCCAGCGGGTCAACTAGACAGGCACAACCACCAGCCACCTCGGCCACCGGCGGGATGTCGGAGGCTAGGACCGGGCATCCCCGGGCCATCGCCTCCAACAACGGTAGCCCGAAGCCCTCCATAAGCGAAGGGAAAGCGAACAGCAGCGCCTCGGCGTAGCAGGCCTCCAGCTCGCCTTCACTGAGCTGCGGGTTCAGGATGACGCGGTCGGCGATCCCCAACTGTGCTGCCAGTCGCCGCAGTTGCGGGTACCCGTCACCCCGGCCCGCGATCAGCAGAAGCAGATCGGGGCGTTGCTGACTGACTTCGCGGAAGGCCTGCAGAAGACGCGGAATGTTCTTGTGGGGCAGCGTGTTGCCGAGGGCGAAAAGGAACGGCCGGTGGCGACAAGCCGCCGGCAGGGCGCTGGCGGCCGCCGGCTGGGCCGGTGTGTCGGCACCCAGGTGGATGGCGGTGATCTTCGCCGCGGCTAGCCCATAGTGTTGGATAGCCTGCTGCCGCGTGCTCTCCGAGGTGGTTCTCCGAGGTGGTAATAACGTGGTCGGCCACGGTGACCGCGTGCCGGATCATGGGCTTGGCCACGGCGGCCCGCAGGCCGCGACGCCAGCGACTGCCGGCAAACCGGAAAGGGTGTTTGACCCAGGTCAGGTCGTGAAGGGTGATCACTGTGCGGCAGGTGGTCCGGCCCAAGGGCAGGAAATGGAAGAGGGCGTGGTACAGGTCAACGCGGTACCGGCCGATGGCCCGGGCGCCCGTCAGCAAGTTACGCGCCGAGAACATCCCCCCCGCCAAGGGCACTTCGACGAAGTTATCCTGGCACACCAGCGGCTGCTGCGCCCCTGGCCGCCGCAGCACAACATACTCGTGGGTGCGGTCCACGGCTGCCAGTTGCTGCACTAGGCAGCTGGCGTAACGCCCCAGGCCGGTCACCACGGCGCCAAGGGGACGGGCGCCAATGCAGATTCGCATGGGGCGCCTTGTCGGTCGGTTCGTGGCCCCTGCCGTCGTGCCCGTGACCGAGCGACCGGGCCTCGAATGCGGGCGGGCGGACCATGGCCAGGCCAGGAGCGTGGGCCCGGGCGGGTGCCAACCGCCGACGGCCATCGGCAGGGGGACCGCAGCGAGGCAGACTCGGCTCGGCACACTCCGCCGTGACAGCACCGAGGCCCCAGAATGGCAGGCGACGATCCGGCGCCGCGACGGCGACGGCAGTCCGGACCCATCACCGACCGGGTGGCTGGTCGGCGGTCAGGCCCGGTGACGCCGGTCCCGGCATGGGGCGCGGCGGCGTGGGCGGGCGCGGACGCCAGCACGCCATCGGCCCGTCGAGGTTGTCAAGTCCTGTATTATGCCTGGGATTGCGGCGACGAGCAACCCCCCTGCGGGAGGCGGCGGGCCACGCGGGACACCATAGGCCCGGGCATGTGCCGCAGACGACGGTCAACGGGGCTTGGTGTCCTGGGCTCCGCCAGGAGGCGCTGACGCGCCGGGCTGCACGACCTCGGTGGCGACGCGCACCCCAAAAGCCGGCCGCCGGCCGACTCAGGCCAGATGGCAGGCTACCTGGCAGTCAGAAGACACCGAGCGCAGGATGGGCAGTTCGCGGCGGCACCGGTCCACTGCCTGGGGACAGCGGGGATGGAAGGCGCAGCCGCCGGGCAGCCGGCTGGGGTCTGCCACCTCGCCGCTCAGGGTGGGCGCCAGGCGCACATCCGGGTCTGGCTGCGGAACCGCCGCCAGCAGGGCGCGTGTGTAGGGGTGTCGGGGCACCGCGAACAGCCCGGCAGACGGACCCAGCTCCACCAGGCGCCCTGCGTACATGACCGCCACGCGGTCGCTGATGTGTCGGACGACGCCCAGGTCGTGGGCGATGAACAGGTACGTCAGCCCCAACTCGGACTGCAGGTCGGCCAGCAGATTGATGACCTGCGCCTGGACAGACACATCCAACGCCGACACGGCCTCATCACAGACCACCAGCCGAGGTGTGGTAATCAGGGCACGGGCAATGCCGATACGCTGGCGTTGGCCACCACTGAACGCGTGGGGGTAACGCAGGCGGTGCTCTGGGCGAAGCCCGACCCGTCGCAGCATGGCCGCCACGCGGTCGTCCAGCTCACTGCCGCGCGCGAGGCCATGGATCACCAGGGGTTCGGCCACCAGATCGCGCACGGTCAGGCGCGGGTTGAGGCTGGAGAACGGATCCTGGAAGACCATCTGGAGCCGCGTCCGCAGGGGCTTCAGGGCTGCCTCGGACAGCGTCGCCAGGTCGAACTCACGACCCTGGTCGCGGAAGAGAACGCTGCCGCGCGTCGGTCGATGGGCTCTCAGCAGCGCCCGGCCGGCGGTCGTCTTGCCGCACCCCGATTCGCCTACCAGGCCGAGGGTCTGCCCGGGCCACAGGTCGAAATTGACCTCATCGACGGCCCGCACCAGGCCCACAGGCCGGCGCAGCCAACCGCTGGCGTAGACGGGGAAGTGCTTGCACAGGTCGCGCACGGCCAGCAGCGGCGCATTCACGGGTTCCAGTCCTCCTCGCCGGCCCGCCAGCAGGAGACCTGTCGGGCCTCCATGGCCCCCAGGGCAACCAGAGGGGGTGGCCCGCCCGCGTCACAGTGCCCGGGCAGGCAATGGCGACAGCGGGGGTGGAAGGGGCAGCCGAGCGGGATCTCCAGCGGCGACGGCACGCTGCCTTCGATCGCCGGCAGCCGCTCGCCCGCACTGGCGCGCGCCGGCAGGGACGCCAGCAGACCGGCGGTATACGGGTGCCGGGGGGCGCGGATCAGGTCCCGAACCGGCGCCTGTTCGATGACTCGGCCCAGGTACATCACCGACACGTCGTCAGCCAACTGCGCGACCACACCCAGGTCGTGCGTGATCAGCAGGGCCGACAGGCCGAGATCGGTCTGCAGCGAGCGGAGCAGCTGGATGATCTGCGCCTGAATCGTCACGTCCAGGGCTGTGGTCGGCTCGTCGGCGATCAAGACATCGGGTCCGGCGGCCAGCGCCATGGCAATGACGACCCGCTGCCGCATGCCACCACTCAGCTGGAAAGGGTACTGATCCAAGCGCCGTCGCGCGTCCGGGATACCGACCCGCCCCAGCAGGTCCACTGCCCGTTCGCGGGCGATGGTTTCGTCGGCACCGCGGTGCAGCTGCACCGCCTCGGCGATTTGGTCGCCGATGGTGTGGACCGGGCTGAGGGCGGTCATGGGTTCCTGGAAAATCATGCCGATCTGCCCACCGCGAAGGCGGAACAGCGCCTCATCGCGATCGCCCAGTGCGGTGACGTCGACGCATTCCCCGCCGGGCGTGTGATAGCGGATGCGCCCGCGGACAATGCGGCCGGGCGGCTGCACCAGGCGCAGGATGGCGTAGCTGGTCACTGATTTGCCGCACCCCGACTCGCCCACCAGGGCCAGGATCCGGCCACGGCGTAGGGTCAGAGACGCGCCATTGACCGCCAGCGCCGTGCCCTCGTGGGTGGCGAAATGCACGTGCAGGTCATCGATCTCAAGGACAACGCCCGAACTGGCCATCAGTGTTGGTACGGGTCGGCGGCATCGCGCAGCCCGTCCCCCACCAAGTTGAACCCCAGCACGGCAACCACGATGAACAAGCCTGGCAGCAGGAGCCAGGGGGTCAGGGACACGGCCTGGTAGTTTTGGGCCTGCTGTAGCAGCACGCCCCAGCTGACGACCGGGGGTCGCAGCCCGATGCCGAGGAAACTGAGCGCCGTCTCCCCGAGGATCATCCCCGGCACTGCCATGGTGGCCGAGGTGATGATGTGGCTGAGGAACGAGGGCAGCATGTGGCGGAAGATGATCCGCGTCTGACTGGCACCGAGCAGGCGGGCCGCGACAACGAAGTCCTCCTCGCGCAGCGAGAGGAACTTACCGCGCACCACCCGGGCCAGGCCCGTCCACCCCAGGAACGAGAGAATCACAGTGATCCCGAAATACACCCGCAGGCCGGACCAGTCCGGTGGGAGCGCGGCGCTGAGCGCCATCCACAGGGGAAGCTGAGGGATGCACTGGATCACCTCGATGAGGCGTTGGGTGATCCCATCGACCCACCCCCCGCAGTAACCGGCCACGCCGCCGAGCACGACGCCGAACACGAAGGTGAGCACGACGCCCACCGGGCCAATAGTCAGCGAGATCCGGCCGCCGTAGAGTATGCGACTTAGCAGGTCACGGCCGAGCCGGTCGGTGCCAAACAGGTGCACAGCCCCCCCGTCAACGCCCAGCAGGTGACGGTCGGTCGCAAAGACGCCCCACAGCCGGTACGGCTCGCCGCGGACCCACAGCCGCAGGGGCGCCGGGGAGGCCGGGTCGGGCGCATACAGGCGCTCCCAGGCAGCGGCGTTGAGCGTCACCCGGTACGCGTAGACAAAGGGCCGCAGGTGCCAGCGGCCGCCCGCATCGACCCAACGCGGCCGCTGCGGTGGCGCCTGCAGGGCCCGGACGTCACGGGTCTCCGGGCCGTACGGGGCGACGAACTCGCAGAACAGGGTTGCCAGCATCAGCAACGCCAACACCCACGCCGACACCACCGCCAACCGGTGCTGGCGAAAGCGCAACCCCATTAGCCGCCACTGGGAGGCAACCGCCAGTCCTTCGTCCGCGGGTTTTCCGGTCGCGAGCGTCATTCGTACCGTATCCGCGGATCGACGACGGCCAGCAGGACATCCGAGATCAGTGTGCCGACCACGGTAAGGCCACTGAGGATCATGATGAAGCTGCCCGCCAGGTACATGTCCTGGCTCATCAGGGCTTCGAGCAGCAAGGGCCCGGTGGTCGGCAGGTCCAGCACCACCGAGATGATGGTGGAGCCCGAGAACAGCCCCGGCAGCATCCAGCCGACCGTGCTGATGAACGGGTTGATCGCCAACCGGACCGGGTACTTGAGCACCAACCTGACGGGCCGCATGCCCTTGGCCCGCGCCGTTACCACGTACGGCTTACGCAACTCGTCGAGCAGATTGGCGCGCAGGACGCGGATCATGCCAGCGGCGCCGCCCAGGCCGAGGATGACCATGGGCGCCCAGACATGGCGCAGCAAATCGGCCACCCGACCCAGGCTCCAAGGCGCATCCACATAGGGTGGCGAGAACAGGCCGCCAACGCTGACACCGAACCACTCGTAACCCGCGTACATCATCACCAGGGCCAGCACAAAGCTGGGCACAGCCATGCCCAGCAGGGCCAGCACAGTAAGCGCGTAGTCCACCACCGAATACTGGCGCACCGCGGCCAGAATGCCGGCGGGGATAGCCACCACCCAGGTGAACAGCATGCTGGCCAAGGCCACCACCACGGTGAGCACGACGCGCTCGCCGATGAGCCGGCTGACGGGCTGCTGGTAGCGGATTGAGTAGCCCAGATTGCCGGTGACGAAATCGCCCACCCAACGCAGGTACTGCACCACCATGGGATCGTCGAGATGGTACATGGCGCGCAGGGCGGCGATGCGTTCTTCGGTGACCTGCTGTCCCTGTTGTTCCAGGTCCTTCAGCGTCGCCGTGACAATGTCGCCCGGCGGCAGCTGAATGAGCACGAAGCTGACGATCGAGATGAGGCACAGCGTCGGCACCATGCCCACGGCGCGGCGCAGGATGAAGCGGGTCATGGGCCCTCGGGGCGGGTGTCCAGGTACCAGGTTTCGGGATGATAGGGCAGGGTCCAGCGGTTGTCCCACCCCCACCATCCGCGTTCCGGCACATTGTGCAGCGCGCGGCTGACGACGACCGGCTGCGGCGCCAGCCCCAGGGTCCCGATGGTCCACAGGCTGTCCGCCTGGGACTGCAGGATCTCGCGACCCAGCTCCAGACGTCGACGCGCATCCATGGAGGTAGTCATCTCCTCCCAGGCCGCCAGCAGACGGGCGCCCGCCGGTGAAGGGGCTTCGCCTCGCTGGCCGCCGGTCAGGTAATAGTCGGTCCACAGGGTCCAGTGGCACTCTTCCCAACCGCGGTGCATGGGCACGAACCAGAATGGTTCCATAGGGAACAGAATGTCGGAGGTGCGGTCGGCATGCCAGATGGTCATCTCAATCAGGTTTGCCTGAGCCCGCGTCGCCTGCAGACTGCCGTCTACCTGCTTGAGCCGCACGTCGAGGCCCGCCGCCCGCCAGTAAGACGTGGCCAGTTCCAGGGTAATCCCCTTGGGCGTTTCCAGATCGACCCACTCCAGCGACAGGCTGAGGGGACGACCATCGGGCAGTTCGCGCACCCCGTCCGCGTTGCGGTCGGCCAGGCCCAAGGAATCGAGCAGTCGCCCGGCCTCGGCCGCGTCGTGCTGCACCCAAGCCGAGGCGAACTCGGCGCGGTAGAAGGCGCTCGAGGGGATCACCGTGGTCTGCCGTGGCGACGCCTGGCCGAAGTAGATGATGGTGTTCATCTCGTCGCGATCGAGGGACAGCGACAGGGCCCGACGGAAGCGGACATCGCGGAACAGCGCCCGTTTGTCCGGGTCCTCGACAGTCAGGTTGGGCTGAATGACGACATCGACGCCATGCAGCCGGTTCCAGATCCGCGTGGTAAACCCGCCGCTGGCTTCACCGTGCTTGAACAGCGGAATGTCGGCGGTGTTCAGGCCGTTAGCGGAGAAACCGACCTGCCCGGTCGAGGTTTTGGCGGTCACCACTTCCGGGTTCATCACCACCAGGCATTGAATCTGGTCAATGTAGGGTAGCTGCTGCCCGGCGGGATCGACTTTGGGGTAATAGGGATTGCGCTCGTAGACCTGCAGGGTCGGCGACTTGCGCACCAAAACGAACGCATTCGTGGTTGGCGTGCCAGCGGGATCGGCCATGGATTCGCCCCGCACGGCATTGAAATAGGCCATCCAGGAGATGAAGCCCTCGGCTTCAGCCCGCGCCACCAGCGCCGACCGGTCAACGAAATCCGGGTGGTACTGCGACAGGAAGTGGGCAGGGGCAAAGTAGACAGTGCCGTGGTGGGCCAGCTCCTGGGCGAAGTAAGGGAAGGGCTGCGGGAAGGCGAAGACGACGGTCAGCGAGTCCGGTGCCATCACCTGCGCGCCCTGCCAGCGGGGCTGCACCACCGGCGTCAGTTCGCGGTTGAGCAGGATGTGCTGGTGCCAGAAAACCCAGTCCTCGGCCGTGAACGGGTGGCCGTCAGACCACCGCAGGCCCCGCCGCAGGCGGAGCGTCACCTGGCGGCCGTCGGTGTTGTAGCTCCAGTCGGCCACCAGATTGGGCAACACGCCATGGACGGCCGGGTCCATGCCCAACGGGTTTTCCAGACCTGTGACCACCGGCGCGTCGCGGTGGAAGACACGGAGTACGCCGCCGTAGGTCCCGATCCCCTCCGCCGGCTCGACAACCCACGGATCATCGGGCAACCGCCCGGCGAGCGGTGGCAGTTCGCCGGCCGCGACCCGGGCCGCCAGCAGCGGCGCTTGGCGGAACTGTGTCAGGTGCAGCGCGGACGCCGTCTGGGGCGGGTTGAACCAACTGGCGGGCCAACTGCTGTCGGGAATGCCCTCGGCGGCGGCGCGGCCGCGGGTGCCGACAGCAATGAGCAGAACCGCCCACGCGCCCTGCCAGACGACGGCGGACAGGCGGCGCGACCACCCACCCGCCGACCAGCTGGCGCCGCGACCCCGCCAGGCCCCGGTGGCATCGGCGGGCGATGGGGTTGGCACGCCGTGCGTCGCAGTACGGGTAGTGCCCATGGCATCCTGCGGCTGGAAAGGTACCCCACCCACCAACGGCGGTGCGGTCACGGTCGCCGGACAGGCCGCGACCGCGGGTGGCACGGAAAGGTGCAGCTTGGACCGCCGGCCCGCAACGCCGTGGAGCGGGGCAGCGCCGCAGACGGGGGCAGTGCCGCCATCCGATGGGGGCCGCCACGCCCGCGCGGCCACCCGCTGCTGGAACGAGCCGCTGGAACGCGGGCATCGGCTCTGCCGGCAGGGGCCACCACGCCCGCGCGGCCACCAGCCGGCCACGGCGGGCCAGATCGGGTCGCGCCGCGAGGGCGCACGCGCCGGTAACGCCGTGCGCGAGGGAAGCCCGGATCCCTGGCGGGCCACCCCGGCCCCCGAGGGGCGGCCGCCGGCAGACGGGCGGCCACGAGACCGGCCGCGACCCGCCGGTGGCATCTTGACGGCAACGGCCGGGGGGCGCCTTTTTGGGCCCACTGGACCGCGCCGCTGTGCTGACTCACCGCCCACAGGAAGGCGACCATGACCCCTGCCAACCCACAACCCACGGACCCGCCGGAGTTGGATCCGGACCGCTGGGTGCACCCCGTCTGCCGCCCCCTGCCCATCGATCGCAACGGGCCATTCCTGGCCCTAGGTGACGGGCGCCTCATGGGGGCGACCGAAGACGGCGTGCAGATCAGCGCCGATGATGGGGCCACCTGGCCGGTGGCCCACCCGGCCCGCCACGGGCAAAACCCCAAGGAACCGGGTTCGTTCTACCTCGCGCAGGGCGCCGGCGACACGCTGATGATGGTGTTCTTGGATCTGGCCGACTACACCTTTGCCTGGAACGACGCCGCGGGCGAGCCGGAGCCCGGATGCCGCCTTGAGTTATGCGCCATCCGGAGTCTGGACGGGGGTCGTACCTGGACCGACCGACAGACGCTGTTGGGCGGGTACAATGCCAACTTCTTCGGTTTCATCCGCACCCGTACCGGCCGTCTGGTGGCCGTGGCCGAGCACCTGGTGCCTGACCCAGGCCGCTGGGTGGTCTGCTCCTTCGTTTCCGATGACGACGGCGCCCACTGGCAGCGCAGTAACCTTCTGGACCTCGGGGGCCATGGCCACCACGACGGGGCCACGGAACCGACGGTGGCCGAGTTGGCCGATGGACGTCTGCTGATGCTCATCCGCACGAACCTGGATCGGTTCTGGCAGGCCTGGTCCGACGATGGCGGCCGTTATTGGCGCACGCTGGCGCCCAGTGCCCTGGATGCCAGTTCGGCCCCCGGACACCTGGTACGACTCCACAGCGGCAGGCTGGCGCTGGCATGGAACCGCCTGCACGCACAAGGGGGCACGCCAGCGCGGCTCGCACCCGGGCCGGCCGCCGAGGTGCCGACCTCGTGGTTTCGCGAGGAGCTGTCGCTGGCGCTGTCAGACGACGACGGCCAAACGTGGAGACGGCCCCTGGTGGTGGCCCGCCAGCGCGGCGGGCAACTGAGCTACCCCCACCTTTTCGAGCGCCGGCCCGGACTGCTGTGGCTGACGGCGGGTTTCGCTTTCCGCGAGGGATGGCAGGAGCCGTCGCCCCTGCGGCTGCAGGTGGGCGAGCAGGAGCTGCTCAACAGCGAAGCGGGTTCGTCCGACTGACGCCGTTGGCGGCCCGGACTGCTGTGGCTGACGGCGGGTTTCGCTTTCCGCGAGGGATGGCAGGAGCGGCCGCCTCCGGGGTTGCCGGTGGGCGAGGGGAACTGCTCAACCCGGAAGCGCGTTCGTCCCGCTGACGACGGCGGCGGGTCGGCTGCCGGTGCCAAGCCGCTCGCCCGTGTCGAGTTGGTGGCCATGCCGGCGCGTCTGCGGGTGCCAAACAGGTCGCCGGTGACGGCGCCAGGCCGGCACCGTACCGGTCGACGATGGCGCTCCCACGCCGGGCCAGGGGGCCGGGGCGTGCGCTCGCCCCATGGTCCGGCGGCGCCACCGGCGGCCTGCCGGGTGCCGGCGGTGAGTCCTCCCCAGCGACCGTATGCGGCCCATCGTCGCCGGCTGCGTCAACAGGCCATCTGCGGATCTGCGCGGAGGGGTCGCCCGGCGGGCCCCACCACGTCGCAGGGCGGTGGCCGCCGCACGGATGGGTTCAGGAGCGGGACCGCGGGACCGCCGCATCCCAGGCCAGGACCCCCTTGAACAACCCGCTGCCAGGCACCAGCCATTCGGCCAGCGATGGGGGGAATGCGTCCGGGGTGGCGCGGTGAGTGATCCACGCCGCGGCGTCGACCAGACCGGCGCGCATCAGCGCCAGTACCGTACCAAAGTCGGCGGCCGTGCTGTTGCGGCTGGAGAGCACAGCGAGCTCGCGTCGGTGGAACTCCGGGTTGGCGAAAGAGACGCGATCCGCCTGGAAGCCCACCAGGACCAGACGGCCCGCGGCTGCCGGCAGCGCGAAAGAAGCCTCCATCGCCGCGCGCCTGCCGGTGGCGTCGAAGACACACGTGGGGGCTTCTCCGTCGAAGCGTTCGCGGACGGCGGCGGCGGCCGCCTCGGTCGCCGCGGGCGGCGCCTGCGAACCCAACCACGAACCAGGCACGGCCAGCCCAGCCAGAACCCGGGTGGCGACGGCCCGGCGCGACGCGTCGGGCTCCAGCAGAGCCACGCGGGCGCCCACCGCCAAAGCCAGGAGAGCCACAGCCAAGCCGATCGGGCCACCTCCCGCCACTAGAACCGCCTCCCCCGGAGCCAACTGCGCGCGACCCACCGAGTGGGCACCCACCGCCAACGTCTCGACCAACACCGCCTGGTCGACGGTCAGTCCGTCTGCCCTGTGCACCTTGGCAGCTGGCAGGCAGATCCGTTCGCACATGCCGCCGTCGATGTGGACGCCTAATACCTGCAGGTTCTCGCAGCAGTTGTAGCGGCCCAGACGGCAGGCACCGCACTGGCGGCATTGCAGGTACGGCTCCACGGCGACCACGTCGCCAACCGCCAGCCCGACCACGTCGGCGCCTACCGACTCCACCCAGCCGCTCAGTTCGTGGCCCAACCGACGCGGATAGGCAAAGAAGGGCTGGCGGCCGTGGTAGGAATGGATGTCAGTGCCGCAGACGCCGACCCGAGCGACGCGCACCATGACTTGGCCCGGCCCTGGGGCGGCGGGCGCGGCCAGGTCTACCGCCGCTAGTCGCTCGGGAGCCGAAAGGACAAAAGCCTGCATAGAGCCCTCCAAGTGGTGTGGGTCGTGCGCCAGGGGGTGGGCCGCCCCGTTGGCGGTGCGGCGCCACGGCGCGACGGCCCAACGGTGCACGCTCGACCGGCGGCCGGCGGCCCGCGCCAAGGCGTCGCGCGAGATGGGCGGCCAGCCGTGAGGCGACCCGCAGCGCGACTGACGCGGTGCCGTCCCAGAGAGGCAGGCCACGGCCACCGGCCGCCTGATGATCCGGCAGTTGCGGACCGCCCTGACAGGAAGATGCGGCCGGCCGGTGCCGCCACCAAGCCCTGGGTCGACCGCGGTCGCGCCAGGTCCGCCGCGCGGGGACTGTCCGGCGCCCATGGCACGCGGCGAGGACGACACTCGCCCAGCCCGGGCAGGGGCAGCCCTGCCCCTTGCAGATGGGCCCCTGCCCCGGCGCCGCGCGCGTCTGGCCGGGCGACGGGCGACCGGGGGCTTGACGCTTCCCGCCCGCAACGGCGTTCGTTGGCACCTACCATCGATTGCCGCCACGCCCACACACCCGGAGGGAAAGCATGGCTCAGATCACCGCGATTGTCGTCGGTACGGGCGGCATGGCCCGGCATCACATCCGCACCATGTTGAAGATCCGCAGCACACGCATTGTCGGCCTGGTGGAGGTCAGCCAGGAGCAGATGACGGCGACGCGGGCCGTGTTCACCGAGGCTGGGCGCCGGTGTCCGCCCTTCTACGACAGCATCAACCGGCTCGTCAAGGAGCAGGGCGCGGCCGACGCCGCCTTCATCAACACGCCGCATAAGTACCACCTGGACAACGCCACCGACTGCCTCAAGGCGGGCATGGACGTACTGCTGGAGAAGCCCATGGTCCTCAATGAGCGCGAGGCCCGGGCGCTGATCAGGGCCCGTGATCGCAGCGGGCGGTTGCTGGTGGTGGCCTTCCCGGGAAGCCTGTCACCGGCCATCCGCCGGGCCAAGCAGCTGCTTGCCGCGGGCGCCATCGGCCGGGTGACGTCGGTTTCGGCCTATGTGCACCAGCACTGGCGGGTGGCCACTATCGGGACGTGGCGGCAGGTGCCGGAGATCTCGGGCGGCGGCTTCCTTTTCGACACCGGTTCGCACATGATTAACACGGTAGTCGACCTGGCCGGCCAGGACGTGGTCGAGGTCGCGGCCATCATGGACACCTGCGGCGCCCCGGTAGAAATCAACTCCAGCGTCAGCGGGCGCTTCGCCGACGGGGCCCTGCTGTCACTGGCCGGGGCCGGCGACTCAGTGCAGTGCACGTCGAGAGTGACCGTATGCGGCACCGAGGGCGTCATGGAGACCGGCATCTGGGGCGAGCGACTGCTGATCAAGTCGGCCCAACAGGCGGATTACGAGCCGGTGAAGTACCCGGCATCGCGAGGCGTCTGGGAGCAGTTCGTGCGCGTTCGGGCCGGATCTCAGGAAAATCCCTGCCCGCCGGAAATCGGCCTGCGCTTCGCCCGGTTGATGGACATGATCCGCGAGAGCGCCGACAGTGGCCAGAGGGTGGTCAGCCGTCGGCGTTGACGGCTCGGTTGCACGGGCGGCACCGACGGCGCCGGGGTGCCTAAGGCAAGTCGGGGATTGCCGTGGTTGCCCCGGTGCCGAAGTCGACCAGCTCAATCGTTGTCCGGGTCTGCTGC
>CAITNQ010000458.1 GCA_903893785.1 uncultured Gemmatimonadota bacterium | reverse complement strand
TCGGCGAACTGGAAGAAGTCGCTGAAGTCGACCACGCCGTCATCGGTGAAGTCGCCCAGAACGCGACTGCGGACCGTAACCGTGACCCCGGCTGACGGCACTTCGGTGTTGCCCAACCGGTCCACGGCGCGGCAGCGCAGGGTATGCACCCCCACCGCGGCCGCGGTCCACGTGTAGCTCCAAGACTCCCACGCGCTGCCACTGGCAGTTGCCGGCTGCCAAGTGGCGCCATCGTCGACGCTGACGTAGACGCTGTCGACACCCGAACCACTACGGTCCGTGGCCGTTCCCGTGACCACGTACCGGGCGCCGTCCACTACCTGCAGAGGCACGGGAGCCGTAAGGCGCGAGGTCGGCGGGTACACGTCGGCCATGGCGACAAAAGCCGCCACCGGAGACGAGGTGGCGTTGCCGGCGTAGTCGACCGCCCTGACGAACCAGCTGTGGGGCCCTGGAGTCAGCGCCTGCGGGGGCACAGCGCTGGTATCGGCGGCCGGAATGGCACCCAGGGCCAGGGCATTGCCGACCCACAGCTCGTACCGGGCCAGGCCCGAGCCGGTGTCGAAGGACGGGTGCCAGGTGAACCGCGGCGTGGTGGTCTCTACCGTGTCGCCAGCGGCGGGGGCCACGAGGGCGAAGGACGACGGCGGCGGGTCGAAGAGTGCGGGATCGTAGGTGGCCTGAAACGTGTACGGGAACGACACACCGGCAAGGTCGGTTTCGGTGAGCGCCACCACCACGTTGGTGTACCGCCGCCATCCCGGCACGACGGCGGCGTTGCCCTTGATGGGCTGCACCTCAACGGTGTCGGCCGAGACCATCAGCAGCCTGGCCACCCAGTGCCCTTGAAGCGTCTCCAACTGGATGCGAGCGCCGCCCGTCTGCTGCCCACCGGGTTGCAGGCTGAGGTACACCATTCCCAGGTGGTCCAGGAAGCCGGTATGCTGCACCGACAGGTTGGCGTTACTGGTCGCCAACTGCAGGTCGATCCGTTTCGCGGCTGGGTACTGCCGGCCCTCGGCGAAGAAGCCCGTGCGATACCGGTTACCGGTGAAGTAATCCCAGACGCCCAGTTCGGCGGTGGCCGCGCCCATCCCGCCCTGGGAACGGAGCACGGTGTCGAAGTGCGCCAGACTGCCGCTGCTCCGACGCCCCAACTCGGCCCAGATGGAGCGGACCAGGTCACGGCTGTAACGCTGGTCGAGGAAATGAGCGAAGAGCGCTGCCCCGTAGATGTGCAGCTGCGGCGTGGTGCTGTCCAGCGAGATCTCCGGGTTCTGCAGGAAACTAGCCAGGTACTGGAGGTAGTCGTCGACCGCCGGGTACGCCACCTCTTCCATCCAAGTGGCCGAAGCCTCCTGCCACCAGACGCAGTCGCTTCCCTGGTAGTAGGCAAACTGCAGGCCATGGTTGAATTCGTGGGCCACAGTAACGTGGAGAGCGTCCAGGCCCCGGGTCTGGCGGTAGATCGTGTCGGTGTAGTTGTTGTCGATCTGCAGGTAACTGGCTGTGGTTAGTCCGCTGCCCTCCGGGTACGTCAGGCCGTAGTAGTTGCTGCGGCCCAAATCCGTGACATACACGTCGTACTCTGGCCCGCCACCCGCGGTGCCGTCCTCGGGCGGCGCCTTGAAGTGCAGCTGGTCCACCTGCAGGACCCAGGTGGAGTCCAGCGTCGTCATGACCGCGTCGATGTAGTCAGGACGGCCGTTGGCGTCCAAGTCCGCCGGCGCGACCGCGGCGGCGCCACTGATGTCGTAGTGGACGCGAAAGCGCCGGCTGGGCGTCAGGGCTTGGACTTGGGTTACCGGCCGCCGCGCCAGCACCTTGGCGAGGCGCCGTTGGTAAGGTGCACCCTGGAACGGCGCCGCGTGAAGCGCCTGGACCAACACCGGCGTGCCGCACACGGCCCGCGTCGACCCGTCGCCCGTCGGCTGTACCGCTGATGCTGCCTGCCCGCCGACGGCCTCCAACTGGTCCAACAGCGCCGACGCTTCACTGGCCGTCAAGGGCGCTGCCGCGACGCGGCCAGTGACCATTGCCAGGGCCGCCCACCCCACCAGTACTGCTGCCAGTGTCCGGACCACGCGCCTCCTGCGCATCTGCCTCCTGTCGGCCAGCGACTGCCCGTCGGGTCCGGTGCGGGTTCTTCTGCGCCTGCCGGCGGGTCCGGCCGAAGGGACCGCGCGATCCATATGGCTGCCGGCGCGACAGGGCTGTCGGCCTGGTGGACACGCGGAAGACCGCGCCTTCTCCTGCGGCGGGATGCCGAGCGGAGCCCTTGTCCGGCGGCCCGGGTCGCCGGCGGGTGGGCGCCGCACACCCGAGCGTGAAGGTCATGCGCCGGCCCGGGGGGTGTCAAGGCGACCTGCCTGACAGGGCGGCTGTCTGGCGCGATCCACCCGGGGCCCGTTCGGGCGCGTGGCGGGGGTCGCCGACGACCCGCAGAAGGCCCTGCTCGCGCCGCATCGGGTTGCGGACGGTCTGGGCCACGGCGAGGTGCATGGCCTGGCCCGCGGCCAGACCACTCCGGGCCGTCAACGCGCGGAACTCGCCGCCAACCCCCAGGCTTTGCCCGGAGGCCACGCCAGCGCCGCTGTCAGTGGGCGGCGCGGGCGAGCCGAATCTCGGCCGCCCGGGCTTCCAGGCGCTGCCGCAGGCCCGCCACCTCGGCCGCCGAGAGCCGGCGGGCCGTGCGCTCCAGCATGGCCATGAAATGGTCGATCTCCGCCGCCTCGACCGGGTAGCCGATGTTGCCGGCAGGACCGTCGGAGGTGACCAACGATCGACCGCCGTTGTCGAGGATCACCATCCACGGGATGCCGCCGCTGCCGGACGGACGGAACCGAGCCACTAGGGCCTCGACACCGGTCTGCCGCTCCGGCGTCAGGTCAAGAACCACATAGTCCTTGGCCAGCACGCTGTCAGCCTGGGCCAGGAACCCTTCCAGCTGGCGGCACCAACCGCAGCCCGGGCCGCCCAGGTGGACCAGCACGCGCTTGTCCTGCTGCCGGGCCAGGTCGAGCGCCGCGGCCAGGGCCGAGTCAGCTACGGGCAGCACGGCCGCGACGACCGGTTGGGCGGCCGCGGTGCCCGGCGCCGGGCCGGCGGCATCAACCCGGGCCGCATCGCCGCTGTTCGTCCGGCTGCAGCCGGCCCACGCACAGGCGCCGGCCAGAGCCAGCGTCCCCAGCCATGCCGATGTGGTGCGAAGGGGGCCTCGTACAGCTCTGGTCATCTGGCTTCTCCTTGCTGCGCAGACAGCGTGCGCGTCAGGCCGCCTCAATGCAGGAAGGCGGCCAGCCAGGCGTACATATATGCTTCGGCCTGCGGCGGCACAGCGTGGCCATGGTTATGCAGGTACAATCCCAGGCGCTCGGCGGCGCCCTGCAGCGCAAACGCGGGACGGGCCGCTTCCAGGTAGCTCCAGTCCTGAATGGAATCAGCGGCGCCGTCAACGGCGTCGGCCGCCCGGGGCTTGAGCCCGCCGCCGAGGATGAGCAGGGCCCGGGGCGCCGCCAGGGCAAGCAGTTGGTGATGCTCCAGGTCGCGGCGGGCCCTGATCGCCTCACCCAGGTACCAAGGCGCATCCCAATTGGTGAAGGGTAGGCCCAGGCCGCCTTCGCAGGCCACGCCAGCCTGGAGTCGAGGATCGAGGGCCATGCTGTACAGCACCTGCTTGCCGCCCAGGGAGTGCCCGACACAGCCCAACCGGGCCGGGTCCACGGACGGTTGGCTGACCAGGAAGTCGACGGCCCGGAGGCCGTCCCAGACCATCTTGCCCATGCCCGTCCAAGACGGGTAACGGGCCAGCAACTCGCCGCGGACGAGACGTTTGAACGCGGCCAGCCCGGGTTTGGGGCCGGGGTGGCCGCGGTAGTCCCACAGGTAGTTGCACGGCGACAGCGTGACCCAGCCGCGGCGGGCCAGGTTGAGGGCGAACCAGCGCTCCGGCGACCCGGCCAACCCTACCGGTTCGCGGAGGGTGGCCGGCGTCGTGGGATGGTAGACGACGACGGCCGGAAAGGGTCCGTCGCCGGGCGGGACGAGGAGATACGCGTCCACGCGGCAGCCGTCCTCAACCTGGTAGCGCACCCGTGAGCGCTGCAGCCCCTCGACGGTTTCGGTGCTCACCACCTCAGCGTCCAGCGGGACCTGTTGGGGGCCGTGCCCCAGGTAGGCGCGCCAGAGCCCGTCCAATTCGGCGCGCTGGTGGTTCCAGTCGGCCAGGGCGGGGCCAATCGCCAAAGGCGGCAGCCGATGGCTGGCAAGGTCGTACCCCGCGGGTGGGACACTGAGCGCGGACAGAGGGAGCATGGCAGGCGATCCATTGTTGGAGGGCCGGGAGCCGAACCGCACGAGCCACCACCGCACGCGCCCTTCTACCGGTTATAGGCAAAGTGCTCGCCGCGGATCCGGCGCCAGACCCCATCGCAGGCCGACAGGACATCCGATGCCAACTCGCCGTTGATCGCGGAAAGGTTCTCCTGGAGCTGCTCGGGGCGACTGGCGCCCAGGATGATGGAATCCACGTGGGGCTGGGCCAGCAGCCACTGCAACGACAACTCAGTCAGGGTCTTGCCAGCCTGTGCGGCAATCTCGCGCAGATGCGCGACGGCGCCGTGGTTAGTCTCGTTCCAGTACCGGCCGTAGTAATCTTTGTTGAACTCGAAGCGGGTCCCTGGGCCAGGATCGTGGGCGCCCGCGTGTTTGCCGGTAAGGAGCCCACCGGCCAAGGGATTGTACACCACGACACCAAGGTTCATCCGCCGCGAGAACGCCACACACTCCTCGTCCAGACTGCGGGTGATCAGGTTGTAGGGCACCTGCATCACCGAGGGTGGCGTCCAGCGTTTGGCATCGCAGCGCCAGAGCGCCTCGCAGAACTGCCACGAGGCGTAGTTGGACATTCCCACGTACACGACCTTGCCCTGCTGCACCAGGGTATCGAAGGCCGCGAGGGTTTCGTCGAGGGGAGTGTTCAGGTCCGGACGGTGCAGGTAGCACAGGTCGAGGCAGTCGGTCTGCAGCCGCCGCAGACTGGCTTCCACGCCGCGGATCACGTGCCAGCGGTGCAACCCGGCGTCCTTGCGCGGGTCTTCGCCCACGAAGTTGCACACCTTGCTGGCCAGCACCAGCCGGTGACGCCGGCCACCGAGCCAGCGACCGAGGATCTCCTCGGAGCGGCCACCCACGTACACATCCGCCACGTCGACGAAGTTCACCCCCGCATCGAGGGCCATGTCCAGCATGCGGGCCGCGGTCCCTTCGTCGGCCTGATGGCCGAAGGTCATGGTCCCCAGGCACACCCGCGAAACCGTAGTACCCGTGCCCCGCAGAATCTGGTACTGCATCCGGCGTCTCCTTTCGAGCTTCGTGTTCCAGGCCAGCCAACAGCCCGCCGGCGCACCTAGAAGCCCTCGCCGACGCGAAGCAAGTAAGGAGCGCCACGCCCGATGGGTCAAGCCGGGGCAACGGCCAGCGCCCCGTTCCGGCGGGCGGCCGCGCGCTGGGCAGACCCGAACGGGGCAACGGCGGCCGCTGCACGCAGATGGATAGCACAGACGGAGCCAGCCCCACGGCAGCGGCAACGCAGGGCTGGCTCGGGGTGGGCGGCCTCGAATCGCGTGTGCCTACTTCATCAACACCATGCGCGTCACCGCCCGGAAGTCGCCGGCCTCGAGCCGCGCCAGGTATACGCCCGAACTGACTTCAGCGCCGGCGTCGTCGCGGCCGTCCCATACCACGTTGTGCGCGCCGGCGGCCTGCGAGGCCGACACCAACTGCCGCAGGACCTGGCCGGTCGCCGTGAAGAGAGACAACCGCACCGGGCCGGATTCGGCCAGGTCATAGCGGATGGTCGTGGTGGGGTTGAACGGATTGGGGCGTGGCACGTACAACGCATACCGCGTCGGGACCGGGTCACCGACGGCCCCGCGGTCCTCGGGCACCACCAGGTCGCAGGCCACGACATCGCCAAACGCAGTCCAGCGTACCCGGGTACCGGTCGGCACCCCATCGACCCGGAGCGTCAACCATTCGTCCACCACCGCCCCTTCGTCCTCGGGAGTAGCTGGGTCGTCCAGGTAGACCGGTAGATATCCATATAGCCCGGGCGACTCGACCGTGCCTGCCCCGGCGACGGCACCGTCGCCATCAACGGCCTCCACCCGCGTACCCACGGCGGCCGGTCGTCCCTGCCAGTCGCGCAGCGATCCATAAAGCGCTATCCACTGTTCCGTCGGCTGCACCGCGGGCTCCTCCAGGACCACGCCGCCCTCGCTGCGGGCCGCCGGTACCCCGGGCACGGGTGACGACGGATACACCAGGGTGTCGGCAGCGGCGGCTTTGACCCAATACGCCAATGCCGGCGAGGCGATCCTCAAGGTGCTGAACACACCCGCGTGGGGCAGGTAGATCTTGGCGCCGGTCTGAGGGCGATTGCGGGTAGTCACCGCAGTCTCAAAGCCCTGAACCTGCACCAGGTTCGAGTCCAGCGAGGCGAATGCGTGCCCCGTCGAGTCCGCTGCCACCGGCAGAT
>CAITNQ010000457.1 GCA_903893785.1 uncultured Gemmatimonadota bacterium | reverse complement strand
TCGCCCCAGGGCCGCGTACGGGCCCCAGTGGATGAACAGCCCGAAACGAGCCTGCGGAAACCACTGCCACTTCTCGGGCACCTCCAGCTGCGAAGGGCTGCTCATGGGCCTGCTCCGGGCGCATTTGGGTGATGGGCGGCGCCCTGGCTGCGGACGGCGCTCGGCGGCGAAGGTGGGCGCCGCGCCCGGGCGCGTCAAGCCCGCGGCCTCCGGCGCGCGCCGCGAAGCGGGGGCGTCTGCGTTTTGCAGGGGCACCGCACGGCGACGCAGCACGCCGGCTCCCATCGTCCGCCATGCCCGGCGTCTCCCGTCGTCGGCGGGCGTCAACCGGGCCCTGTGTGCCAATGCAGGATCGGCGCCCGTGGCGGCCTGAGTGCGGTCTCGGGCGAGTGCGCCGGCCGGCCAAGGGCGGCGAAGGTGGCGCTGGGTCACTGGCCCAAGGGGCCACCCCATGGCTCGCCGGTGTACCGGCGGTTGGGGCACGGGCGACCGCCCCTGCCGCCGCGCCCGGAACGCGTGGTGGTCGAAGTCGAAGTACCGGAGCGCCAACGCCGGGGCAACGCAGCTGGGCGACCGATGGGGCGGACCGGCTGCGACGACAGTGAGCAGCTCACGTGCCAACCGGGCCGTTTGTTCGTCCGCCTCCCGTCAAAGGCCCAACCACGCCGGCCGGACCAGAAGCAGGACCAGCAAGACCGTGTAGATCATGGGCGCAGCCAAGTGCGTCAGTCGCCCCTTCACCGGTTGGTCCCCGCCGCGCGAGGCGCGGACCAGTTGCCACATGATGGCTGCTGTCACGACCATTCCCACCACCAGCAGTGCGACGCGCAGCAGGTCCAGGAGAGGCAACCACAGCGCCTGTCCCGGCGCCTCGCCGGGCAGCGTCACCCCCAGCGCCAGACGCAACCCCGGCAGCCCTGGTACATAGGCTAGTTGGTATGCTACGAACCCAGTCGTGAGTAGTGGCACCCAGGCGACAACGTGGTGCCACAGCCGCTCCGCCGACGCCGGATTGCCCCGCGACCGGAGCCGTCGGGCCAGGAACTCCAATCCGACCAGAGGTATCCCCAGACCCAGCGCCAGGGAACCCGTCACTACGGCGGCCCGATGCTCGGCGAGCAGCAGGCTGAGGAAGCCGTGTCCGGCCGTCTCCACGTGCTGGACGACCGCCAGGCTCAGCAACGCGCCCAGCAAGGCGACGACGAACCTGGCTTCCGGGGCCTGCACATGCGAGCGCGCCCAGATCCCGCTGGCTGGTAGTCGGAGGTTGAGTTGGACTGATCCATTCTCGCAGTTCTGCACGCACTTCATACAGAGTACGCAGTGCCGGTTGGAGTCGATGAACATGACATGGTTGAACACCGGGCAACCCGACGCGCTGTCGCGCCCCTTGTAGCACGAATGGCCCGTGCACTTGGCGGAGCACACATCCAAGGTGGGACGCAACTCAAGCAAGGCGGACTCAGCGCAGCAACCGGAGAAGAAGCCCAGAGGGCACAGATGCCGGCACCAGGTGCGCCGCGGGTACAGGACGCTCGTCACCACGGCTCCGACCATGATCGACAGCAGCAGCAGCCCAGTGGCCAGAGGCCAATGGCGCATTCCCGTGGCCTCCTCGACCCAAATGATGGCGGCAAACCCGGCCAGCGCCACGTGACTGTCATGCCGCTTGAGCCACTCGGGAACACGTCGGTTGAGCGCCCGCAGCCGCTGCGCCACCTCGCCCACTTGCGCCATGGGGCAGACCACACACCAGACCCGGCCGACGAAGAAAGACAGGGCTAACGCCGGCCACCAGAGCGACCAGACCAGAATCACGCCGAGGTTACTGCCGTCTCTGGGCGAAGCCCAGAAGCATAGGTAGAGGAGCGCGGCGAAGAAGAGCGCCACCAGAGGACGCGCCACCTTGGGCAGGGCCAGGGCCACGCGGCGTGGCCACACGCTTCCTGAACCCAGCATGTTGAGTACATGCCGACGGGGCTGGGCCGGTGTGCCCAGGAAGATCTCCTCCGCGCCCACCGTGTCGCCATCGGCTAGCACGACGGCCCGTTCCAACGCCTCCTTCAACTCCTGGACGTTGGCGCTGCGGTAGTCGTAAGAGACCAGTTTGGTGAGGGCCTGATCGTCCAGGCCGTTTACGGCCTTGCTCAGACGGTGGGCGTACCGGCCGACAAAGTGTCGGGCCAACTCGGGGATGTCCCGCTTGCGGTCGCGCAGCGCGGGCACGAACAGGGGGTCTCGCGCAAACGCCGGCAGCAACGCTGCGGCCACTTTGCCCACCTGAGCTAGCTCGGACAGCGGGGCTCGCGATGTAGCCACGACGAACACGCTGGGGCGGTGCGCCGCGTCGTGAGCCAATAGGGCGGCCAAGCGCTCCTGGATCTGGACGGGAAGAAGCTCGATGTCCTTGAGGATGAGCGTGCCGCCTTCGGCCAGGCGCAGGTAGGAGATACCGGTCCCTGTTGGCCGCGCACCGCTGCCGCC
>CAITNQ010000456.1 GCA_903893785.1 uncultured Gemmatimonadota bacterium | reverse complement strand
TCCTTCGGTGCCGACGAAGGCCTGTCGGGCGTGCTCTGCCTGCTGCAGGACCACGACGGCGTTTTCTGGTTCGGCACCGAGGACAATGGGCTGCTGCGCTGGGACGGCCGCACCCTGCGAGCTTTCACCCCCGCCGACGGCCTGCCCAGCTACACCATCGCCATGCTCTACGAGGATCGGCAGGGCATCCTGTGGTGCGGCAGTCTGGCCGACGGCGTGGTGCGATACGACGGCCGCCAATTCCAGCGGGTGGGCGCTGCCGAGGGTCTGCCCCACGATGATGTCCTGGCCATGTGCGAGGACGACTCCGGGCACCTGTGGTTGGCGACCCATGCCGGCATCTGCCGTTACGACGCCGGCCGCTTCGCCGTGTACACCCGCCGCGACGGCTTGGCGGCCAACGACGTCCATGCCTTGGCCACGGGCCGGCACGGCGACCTTTGGATTGGCACCGATGGTGGTGGCGTCAGTCACTTCGACGGCCGCGTGTTCCAGAACGTGACCCGCGACGACGGCCTGGCCGACAACCTGGCCCTGTGCCTGCTGTCGGATCGCCGGGGGACGCTGTGGGTGGCCCAGCAACACCGCGTGGTGCGCTTTCTGCCGCCACCCGCCGTGCCCTTCCCGGTGTTCGTTGAATCGGTCGTTGCCGACCGGCGCTATGCTCGCCCGACGGCCGTCGCCGTCCCGGCCAACACGGGCCTGGTGTCGTTCGAGCTGCGCGCCCTCAGCCTGCGAACCCGGCCGGACCAGGTCGTGTACCGCTACCGCCTGGTGGGCCGTGACACCACCTGGCAGCAGACGCGTGCGCACCGCGTGGAATATGCCGACCTGCCGCGCGGGCGCTACGCCTTCCAGGTGCAGGCAGTGGACCGGGACCTCAACTACACCGAGCCGGCGACCGTGCAGCTGGATGTGAGCTTCTCCACGGCCCAGATGGCGTGGGCGGTGGGCTGCGCGGTGTTCGCGCTCCTGGCGCTTGGTCTGGGCCGTCGGCTGGCGCGCAGCGCGGCTGCCCTGCGCCAGACCAACACGCGTCTGTCGGCCGCCAACCAGGCGCTGCAGGCGGCCAAGGAGGCCGCCGAGACGGCTTCCCTGGCCAAGTCGCAGTTCCTGGCCAGCATCAGCCACGAGATCCGCACGCCGATGAACGCCATCCTGGGTTACGCCCAGGTCCTGCGGCGGGCGCCGGGCCTGGACGAGCGGCAGCAGGTGGCGGTGGAAACGATCGAATCCAGCGGCGCCCATCTGATGGGCCTGATTAACGAAGTGCTGGACCTGTCCAAGATCGAGGCCGGGCGCATGGAGTTGCACGTGTCTGACTTTGACCTGTGCGGGCTCGTTCGCGGCCTGGCCGGCATGTTCGCCGAGCGCTGCCGCCAGAAAGAGTTGGTGTGGCGCCTGCAGGTACCGGCGGCCGACCATGACGGCGGGTGCGTGGTGCGTGGCGACGAGGGGAAGCTGCGCCAGGTGCTGATCAATCTGCTGGGCAATGCGGTCAAGTTCACCGAGCGCGGCACGGTGGGTCTGGAGGTTGCCGCCATCGGGGCAGGCTATTACCGTTTCACGGTCACCGACACGGGCGTTGGCATCCCGGCCGGCGAACTGGCGTCGCTGTTCCAGCCATTCGCCCAAGGCAGCGCCGGTCGGCAGCAGGGCGGCACCGGCCTGGGCCTGGTACTGGCACGCCGACTGCTCGAGTTGATGGGGGGCAAGCTGGAGGTGGACTCCGAAGCCGGGCGCGGCACGGCGTGCGCGTTTGGTCTGGTGCTGCCGTCGGCCGCTGCCGGGGTGTCGGCGCCGACCCCCGAGTGGCAGACGGCTCCGGCGCCGGTCGAGGTGGCCCCGGGGCCGTCACCGGACGACATCACCTGGTCCCGGTTCGGCCTGCCGGCGCCGCTGCTGGGTGATCTGCGCGAAGCCGTTCGGTTGCGCCGGATCACCCAACTGGACACGCATATTGATCGCGTTGAGGCCCTGGGCGGACCACACACCCACCTGGCAACGGGTCTGCGGCGGCTGCGTCAACGGCTCGACCTGCAGGGGCTGGCAGCGGCGCTGGCGGAGGTGAGGAGTGAAACCAGTTGATCCTGGCCCGGGCGAGGGCTGCAGCCCGGCGCGCCTGTTGCTGGTGGACGACACGCCCGCCAACCTGAATGTGTTGTGCGAGCTGCTGGCCACCGAGCAGTATGACCTGTGCATTGCCATGCACGGCGCCGAAGCCCTCGATCTCGCCCACGAACTGGCACCGGACCTGATCCTGCTGGATGTCATGATGCCGGGGCTGGACGGATACGAGGTCTGTCGGCGCCTCAAGACCGATCCGGCCACGGCCGCCATTCCGGTCATTTTCGTTACTGCTCACGCTCAGACCGAAGGCGTCGTGGCCGGCTTCACTGCCGGCGCCGTCGACTACGTCACCAAACCGTTTCGTGAACACGAGGTATTGGCGCGGGTGCGCACGCACCTGGAAATGAGTCGCCTGTCGCGCGAGCTCGACCAGCGCAACCGATCCCTCACCGAACGCAACTCGCAGTTGCAGGAGGCGCTGGCGCAGCAGCGGCTGCTGTCCGGCAAGCTGTCGTTGGTATCCAGCCGCGAGGAGGCGCACTGGGGCCTGGAGGGGTTTGTCGGTCGCAGTGCGACGCTCCGCCGCATCTTCGACGATGTGCGGCTCCTGCAGGAGAGCGCGGGCACGTCGGTGCTGATCACCGGGGAGAGTGGCACGGGCAAGGAGTTGCTGGCGCGGGCGTTGCACTTCGGCAGTCCGCGGCGTGCCGGACCGTTCGTGCCCGTCAACTGCGCCGCCCTACCGGGGCCGCTGGTGGAGTCCCTGTTCTTCGGCCACGTGCGCGGCGCCTTCACGGGTGCTGACGCCGACCGCGTCGGCTATTTCGAGATGGCCCACGGCGGCACGCTGTTCCTCGATGAGGTGGGCGAGATGCCCACCGACCTGCAGGCCAAGCTACTGCGAGTGCTCGAGGACGGGGTGGTTCGACGCGTGGGCGAGCGCGACGGGCATCGCTTCGACGTCCGCGTGGTGGCGGCGACCAACCAAGACTTGGAGCACCGCCTGCATGCCGGCGGTTTCCGCCAGGATCTCTATTTTCGGCTGGCGCGCTTCACGGTGGTGGCCCCCCCCCTCAGACAGCGTCAGGACGACATCCCGCTCCTGGCCGACCACTTTGTGCGCCTGTTTGCCGGCGAAATGGGCCGCGGCGTCCCAGAGGTGGACGATACGGCGCTGGCGGCCCTGACCGCCTACGCGTTTCCGGGCAATGTCCGCGAACTGAAGAACATCATCGAGCGGGCAGTGCTCGAGAGCCGCGGTGGGCGGATCATGCCCCATCACCTGCATTTGCCCCACGTAACGCCGCCGCCCGCGACGGCCGGTTGGGGCGCGGACTCGGCGTCGTTGCCCGATGATCTGGACGAAGCCGTTGCCCAAGTCGAGCGGTCGATGCTGCGGCGAGCGCTCGAGCGCACCAACGGCAACGTGGCCGAGGCGGCGCGCCTGCTCAACACCAACCGCAACCGGGTTTACCGCATCCTGGCCGCTGACCGCGTGCCCGGCGACTCCCTGTCGGCGGCCGTGCCCCGCCTGTGAACGGGCAGCGCGCTGTCTGCGGCGCTCGCCCGACCGCCGGCCGACCCTTGGCGCTCTGCTCGGCAACAGCGAGATTGTAGCGCGACGTCGGCGGCGGATTCCTGCCTGTACCCGCCGCCGACCTGACGACGGCGCCGACGGGGATCGGCATGGTCCCTGCCTGCATCCGGGATTCGGTTGGACGGCATCTGCCGTGTCGAGGGCCCGATGGATGACCGCGCCGCCCTGCCGCGGGTGGTTTCCCACGGTGCGGCGCCGGGCCCCACAACGGCAGGCACAGGGCCGGCGCGGACCCCGCGCCGGACCGGCGGGATGCGGGCTATGGCTCGTTGGGCCGTGCCCGTACCCGCAGACAACGGGGCGCCAGCTGCCCCAAGACCCAGACAGAGGTGAGCATGACCAACCAAGGCGAACGAGCCCAGTACGGGGCGGCCGCGTGGGCCCATGTCAAAGGCGAACTGCCCAACCCGTTCCCGCGGGTGATGGGTCCCAATGCCACCCGTTACCTGCAGGAGTTCGTCGACAGCGGGATGACCGTGGATCTCATGGGGCGCTTTGAGCAGGCCCTGGCCCGTCGCCTGGGCGTCAAGCACGCTATCGGCACTCCCGGATGCACGCCCGCCCTGGCCGTGCTCGCCGCGGCGTTCGGGTTTTCCCCGGGCGACGAAATCATCGTCAGTCCGATCAGCGACTACGGCACGGTTCAGGGCCTGATCCGCGAGAATTACATCCCGGTCTTCGCCGATGCCGCCCCTGGCACGGTGAACCTCAGCGCCGCTACCATCGAGCCCTGCATCACCGACCGCACGCGGGCCATCCTCTGTGTGCACAAGACCGGCCTGGTCTGTGACATGGACCCCATCAACGAGCTGGCTGTGCGCCACGGGTTGGTGGTGTACGAAGATGCTTGCCAGGCGTTCCTCAGTGATTACCGCGGCCGCCTGGCCGGCACGCTCGGCCGCGCTGCCGCCTTCTCATTCGATGCCGAAAAGACCATGGGAGCGGACGTGGGCGGGGCCATTGTCACCGACGACGATGCCCTGGCCGAACGGGCCCGTTTCCTGGGCCAGAGCCGCGGCGCCGTAGCTGTTCCCGGGTACGGTCGCGTGCACAGCGTGCCGGGGTACGCATACCGCATGCCTCACTGCACCGCCGCCATCGCGCTGGCGCAACTGGAAATCGTGGACGAGAACGTTGCCGTGCGAGATCGCGTGGCCCGGCGTCTCACCGATCTGGTGGCGCGGATTCCCGGCGTCACGCCCTTGCCCATACCCGAGTACCAGGCGACCTATTCGTGCTGGATGTTCGGCATCAGCATCGACCCGGCGCAGTTCGACTGCGCGCCCTCGACCTTCGCCGAGGAACTGGCGGGGGCCGGGCTTACCGGCGCCGGCATGGGCGAATACTATCTGCTGTCCGAATGTCTGCCCTTCCTCAAAGACAACGCCGCCCGTCAGGTCTACCCGTATAGCTGCCCACCGGCCTCGCGACGATATACGTATGGCCAGGACACCACGCCGGTGGCCCGCGACTTCCTGCGGACCTTCATCCGCTGGTCGACCATCTGCGAGAAGTACACCGACGAGCACTGCGACCTGGCCGCCGCGATCATCGCCCAGGTGGCGGCGCGGCATCACCGCTGACGCGCCGCCACCTGGCTTGTTCGCCGCGAGGACGGGACACTGCGGGACTGCGCCCCCGGTGCGGCCGGGTCGCCAGGTCGCCCGGGGAGTGCAGGGTTGGGCTGGGTGGGTGCCGTCCCCGGCGGTCAGGGATCCTGGTCCACGACCGGCGGCGGACTAGTCTCTAGTGCCAGGCTCGAAGCCTCCAGATCCAGGATCTTGGCGCCGCCCGACAGATAGTCCACCGTCCGGTACGTGCTCAGGTGGGCCAGGCGCTCGGTCAGGTGGCGCAGGCGGTCCAC
>CAITNQ010000455.1 GCA_903893785.1 uncultured Gemmatimonadota bacterium | reverse complement strand
GGATACCCTTGATCTGGGTCTGGGCGAAGTGGAACGGCCGCCCTTGCCGCCGGCCGGGACCCTGGATGTCCGCTTTGTCGGTACGGGCCTGGGTAACGGCGTGCAGCTCGACCTGCGGGCCTTGGAGGGCGAGCACCTCCTGACCGTGGCCCTGGTTCGGCCGGTGTACAGTGACACCGTGATCGTCGAGTGGGACCCAAGCGCGGTGGCCGCGGCCACCAGTATGGCTACCATTTCCGGGCCACAGGGTTTCATCGTACCGGTCACTGACATGCGCACCACCGGTCGCCTTGTCATTGTGAACCCGTCCCTGGCTCGCCTGGAAATCCGCTTCCGCACCGCCGGGACATCCGGGCCGCTGGCGCCGACGCAGCTGCTGTTCTCGCAACTGCCCTCCCTGGCCAACCCGGGGCAGGTGCTGACGCCCGGCGTGCAGGTCCAGGTGCTCGACAGCCTGGGCGTGGGCGTCGCCGACGTGCCCGTCACCTTGGCCCTGGCGTCCGGCGCCGGCAGCCTGACGGGTACCCTGACCCAGACCACCGGCGTTGATGGTACCGCCGCTTTCGCCGACCTGGCCTATGCCCCGGCCTCGGGCGAGGTTTCCTTCGCGCTGCGGGCCACTACGGCGACACCGTCGCTGGCCGATACGTCAGCCGCCATCCCGATCGCCGCCCCCGAAGGGTGGCGTGTCGGAGTTACCGTGTCCGGGTCTTCCGGTTGGACCGGCCAGGTGTTCTTCGGGGCGGTTCAGGGAGCCACGGATTCGCTGGACAGCAGCCTGGGGGAACTGGAACGCCCGCCGCTGCCGCCGGCAGGCAATGCCGACGTC
Organism: uncultured Gemmatimonadota bacterium; assembly: GCA_903893785.1. Lineage (GTDB taxonomy): Bacteria > Latescibacterota > UBA2968 > UBA8231 > UBA8231 > CAITNQ01. Next base: position 1,463 of record CAITNQ010000455.1, on the reverse strand, counting down.
CGCTTCACCGGCACCGGCTTGGGCAATGGTGTGCAGCTGGACCTGCGGTCGCCTCAGGGCGAGCACTGGCTGGACCTGGCGGCTCAGTGGGCCGCGCCGGATCAGTTCGTCGTCTTCTCATGGGATTCGACCGCCGTGGCCGCGGTCACCCGGTCGGCCTTCCTGGTCGATCCCAGCAACGTGGTGTTCCCGCCGCTCGACATGCGTAGCCATGGCCATCTGGTCCTTTCGTCGTCGGCGCTGACCGCGGTGCAGATCCGCTTCACGTCGCTGGCGGACGGCTCCCTGCCGCCGACCCGCGTCCAGTTCGCTCAGGTGCCGGTACTGGCCGCGCCCGGCGAGCCGTTCACGCCACCGGTGGTGGTCTCGGTCGCCGACAGCCTGGGCAATCCGGCCGCCAATACCACGGTGGCGCTGGCGTTGGCGAGCGGCCAGGGGCAGTTGGTAGGGACCCTGTATCAGACCACCAACGCGGCCGGGCAGGCCGTGTTCGCCGACCTGTCCTATACCCCGCCCGCGGGCGAAACCGGGTTCACGCTGCGGGCCACGGTGACGGCCACGTCGCGGAGCGCCACGTCCGGCCGCGTGCAGGTGACCGGCAACGAGGGTTGGTTCCGCGGCATCTCGGTGCGCGGCTCCAGCGGTTGGGGTGCTGTGGTTACCTTCGGGGCAGTCCCCGGGGCCACGGACTCTCTGGACGCGGCCCTGGGCGAGTTGGAGCGACCGCCGTTGCCCCCGGCCGGCAACCCCGACTCGCGTTTCACCGGTGTGGTGCTGGGCAATGGTGTGCAGGTGGACCTGCGGGCCCCGCAGGGCGAACACCTCCTGGACCTGGCCACGCAATGGGCCGATGGCGATGGGCACGTGACGCTGTCCTGGGACTCCACCGCGGTTGCAGCGGTCACTCTCAGCGCCTACCTGATGGACCCGATTGCGGGCACGTTTACCCCGGTTGACATGCGCACTCAGGGCCACTTGGTCGTGGACAACCCGGCCCTTCAGTTCGTGCGGTTGGTGTTCCGGTCGATAGACGACGTAAGCCGCGTTCCCGCGCAGGTGCGGTTTGGCCAGGTCCCGGCCCTGGCCGCGCCAGGCCGGACGTTCACGCCGTCCGTGGTCGTGTCGGTGACCGATAGCCTGGGCGCCCCGGTGGTGGGCGCGGCGGTGCGCCTGGAGATCGGCGTCGGGCAGGGGCAGCTGAGCGGGACCCTGACGCAGGCCAGCGGCGCCGACGGTCTGGCGGTGTTCCCGGACGCCGCGTACGCGGTGGCAGCCGGTGAGACCGGTTTCTCCCTGCGGGCGGTGATCGACACGCCGTCGTTGAGCGCCACCTCGAACCGCATCCTGGTCGCGGGTGGGGAGGGCTGGTTCCAGGGCCTCTCGCTGCACGGCAGCAACGGCTGGACCGCAGTGCTGACCTTCGGCGCCATGCCGGCGGCAACCGATACGCTCGATGCAGGCCT
>CAITNQ010000454.1 GCA_903893785.1 uncultured Gemmatimonadota bacterium | reverse complement strand
GAAGTCTTGGACCGCGCCGGTGTTCAGGCTGGCACGCGTCTCGTCGGTCATGGCGAGTTGGCCGAAACGCCCCCCGGTGAGGATGCCGGTGCGGTTCAGGTACCCACTCACGCCGCCGAAGGCCGACACGTCGGTCATGGTCTGCTGCAACCGTTGGCGGTCTTCCTCCCGGGCATCACTGGCGCCGGACAGCACGTCCCAGGCCGAACCGAGCAGACCGCCGATGCCGGAGCCGATGACGGACCCGGCCGAGCCACCGATCGCCGTACCGAAGATCGATCCGAGCGCGCCGGCGATCGACGCGCGTTGGGCGGTGATCTCGTCGCCGAACAGGCGGCCGATGCCGGCGCCCAGCACCGCTCCCTTGAGGGCGTTTGACACACCGGTGGTGATCGAGGCAATGGTCGACGACTGGGGGGCGAACTCGGACAGGAACCCCTGCCCCAGCGAAACGCCGAGGACCAAGTTCTGTGGGATGTTGCCGCCGGTGAGGGTCTGGAGCGTCTGCGCCGCCATGAACGTCGTCAGCCCCGACTGGATCCCCTCACCGATCTTCTTCCCGAGCGGATCGGCGCCCGTCTTGAGCTGCTCCGCCAGGCCACTGGCCAGCGAGACGGTGATGATCATCTCGTTGGCGATGTCGAGCCCCAACTTCTGCAGGGTCACGCCGACGAACGCGGCGCTCATACTGGCCTTCATGCCGCCGGCCAGCTTCGTGCCCAACTCCGAGCCCGCAGAGTCGATGCCGATGGCCCTGGCGAACGCCGACGGCAGCTCGGTCAGCGAGGGCCCTTGGCCGACCACCGCCGACCTGAAATAGGTGGCCAAGTCCGCCGCCAGGCCACCGGTGAACACGCCGGCCAGGTCTTTGCCGGCATCGGTGAGTTTGTCGGTCAGCCCGTCCACCAACCCCGTCTTAACCAAGTCGGCGAGCTGATCGGTGGCCTCCTTGGCCAACGCATCGGAGATGGCGACGGTCATCTGCCCGGCGAACAGCTCACCGAGCTGCGTGACCGCTTCCTTCATGCTGCCGCCCTCAAACAGCGTCTGGAATGCGCCCGACAGCGACGTCTGGAATGCCGTGCGGACCGGCAGCTGGAAGTCCGACTGCTGGTTCACCTGCAGCTCAGTGCGCAGGCCAGACGCCAGGCGCACCGCAGCTTCGCGTCCGGCGTCGTCGCTCACCGGTCCGAGCGCGGCCATCGCCTCAGCGTAACGGGTGACGATCGCCTGCTGTTCGGGCCCCAGCTTCCGGCCGACCATGCCGAACGAGCGACGGATCAGCTGGCCCCGTTCGGCCGCTTCGGCCACCGACATGGCGTCGAGTTGGCCGGGCGTGGCCAGACCGGTAAGGCGGGCCCGGTCGGCCTGCTGCCGAGCGAGCAGGGACACCATCTCCCCACCGACACGGCGCTCGAACGCCAGCTGGTACTCACCCCGTTGTTGTGCGGCGGCCACCTCAGACTCATTGGCGTCACGCCATACCTCGAGGCGTCGGCGTGCCAGGCTCTGGTCAATATCGAGCTGCGCCCGGGCCGCCTTCTCCGCTTCCTCGCGCTGTCGAGCCGCCTCCTCGGCGGCAAACTGCGAGCGTCTGGAGCTGCGGTAGCGCTCCACTTCCTGCCGTTGGGCCGCCTGCAGTTCTGCCTTCGAGACGTCGTCGCCGCCCTTCTCGGTCAGCGCCCTGAGGTCGGCTTGATGCCGCTCGCGCAGAGCCAGCACACCGGCGTCGATCTCCTTCTCGACGGCTGCGCGCCGGTCGCCGGCGGCCCGCAGGGCGGCGATCTCGCTGGATAACCCCACCGCGGCCAGGCGCTGGCGCTGCGCCTCGATCATCTGCGCCACGGCCGGCGGCACCGTCCGGGTGGCGGCCGTCGCCGCGTTCACCGCCGCCGGCGCAGGTTCGGCTGCGGCCGACTGCCCCAGCGGCGCGCCAGTAGCGAGCACATCACCGGCTGCGATCGCGCCCATACCTGCCATCGCCGCCCTGTCCAACGCCGACCGCGACCCGAGGGCCGCCAAAGTCAGTGACGTGGGCGCCAGTGCGGCCGTCGGCGTCGTGGGGAGCAGCGTCTCGACGTTGGGCATGCCGACCGGGATGCGGACTTGGGGCGTCCGACCAAGCTCATGAATCTTGGCGATGATCTCGGCCAGGCCATTCGCCATCGATGTGAGCGAAGGGATCACGTCGGTGGCGATGTTCCGTCCCAGGCCGCCCATCGCCACCGACAGGTTGGCGACGGCATCCTGGTAACTGGCCGCATCGCGGGCGGCCGACGACGAAAACTCTCCGCCCAGGGCCCGAGCCCGTTCCTGCATCTCCTGGATGCCGGCACTGCCTTCGCGCAGCAGGGGCAGCAACTCCATGCCCGCCCGACCAAACACCTGCTGCGCCAGGGCCGCCCGTTCGGTGTCGCTGGCCACGCCCTTGAGCGCATCGGAGGCGGCCAGGAACAGCTGGTAGGTAGGCTTCAGGCGACCGCCGGCATCGGTGACCTCAATCCCGAGCTGCTGCCATACCTTGGCATCGCCAGTCAGCTGGCCGCTGTTGCTGCGCATCCCCTCGGCGGCCTCGAGGGCGTTCTTGGTCAGCGCCTTGAAGCCGGTCTGCAACCCTTCCAGCGACGTGCCACTGATGTCGGCGGCATACTTGAGCGTCGACAGGTGCTCCACCGACACGCCGGTGGCGGACGACATTTCGTCCAACTCGTCACCCAACTGCGAGACATCGTTGGCGATCTTGAGCAGGCCGGCCCCGGCGGCCGCCATTCCGGCCAGCCCCGCGGCGGCCGCCATCCCAGCTGGCCCCATGGCCTCCATGACGGCACCGACGGGCCCCAGCCGCGCGGCGTAGTCCTGCAGAGCGCCTTTCGCCTCCTTGCCGGCGGCGTTGAGCGCCAGCAGGCTGCGTGAGGCGGGGACCGTGGCGCGCTCGATCTGCTCGATGGCTCGCTTGCCCTCGTCGCCCAACTGGCGCAGCGCGCGCAGTACGGTGTCCTGGTTCTCGACGCTGAGGCGGATCGATACGGTCCGTTTGGCCACCGTCTACTCCTCGTTGTCGGCCGTCTGTTCGTCGAGCTTGCGGTACCCAGCCACCATGCCAGCCTCTGCCGCGGGGATCAGCATCGCCATCGACCGGCGATCGTATCCGACCGCCTCGGCGACGGTCATCACGGCTGCCATGTCGATGCCGACGACGCCACCCATCCCGGCCGTGCGCACCTGCCCCTGACATTGCTGGAGCAGGTCCCAGGCCTGCATCCCCTCTACCGTTTGCGGCTCATTCTCGACGTACGGGCATCGGTGCCCGCCGGCGCCGGGCTCGCCGCGGCTGCACGGGCTGTCACTGTCGCGACAGCGTTCGCAGTAGGCGTGCCCGCCGCCAAAGTGCCACTCGGCGCGGGCCCGGAGCCGTTTTTTTCGGCGCCCAACTGCACATACGGCGCCGTGTACTGGCTGATGAACTGCTCGGCCACCTGGTGCACGCGCATCAACGCTCCGGCGGTCTCACGCGAGTACGGCAGTGGGTTACCGTCCGCATCGCCCACGCCTTCCCAGTCCACGATCGCCATCTCGCCGTACGCCTGAGCGATCATGTACTCGAGGTATCCGGACCACGCGTCCGGGTCGCTCACATCCGGCAACTCGCCCACCGTAACACCGGCTTCGACCAGGTCAGCCGCTTCGCGCTGGATCTCCTGAGCTCGGCGAATAGCGCGACTCCGGGCCGCGAAATAGAGAGCCGAGTCGAGGGGGCGGACCTTGATCCGCACGCCGAGGGCAGGCAGTTCAACCCAATAGGGCTCAGTGGGCAGGTTGAGGCGCAGCATGTAGTCCCCCGTTAAGCGGCGTTGACGTAGGTGGCCTTGGTGTTCTTGAGCACGACCTCGAGCATCTCGCCTTCCCCGGTGTCGAGGGCGCCCTGCCAGGCGTATGTGGCTTCCACGCCGCCGGGGCCCGAGACACTGCGTTTGGCCCGCGGCAGGTACGCCGACTGAGTCGCCAAGGTCAGCGAGTTGTTACTGTCGATGGTCCAGATGTAGTCGATATCGATGGCCGTCTGGGCCACGGCATCGTCGTGCAGCGTCGTCGCCGCGAACCGGGCGACCAGGCTGCCGCTGAGCTTGGACATGCCGAAGTCGATGGCCTCCACCAGGTCATCGGCCCGGACCGTCTCGACCGACTCGGCGCTGTTGGCATAGGTCAGGTCGCCGCTCACCAGGTTCGCCAGCGAGGAGCCATTGCGCTTGATGTTGCCCTGGAACTTGTGGAACCTCGTGAGCGTCAGCGTGTCCGGGCTCGCATCCACCGTCGAGCCGGATTTCACCTCATTCTGGGCCATGATCTGTAGGGTGGCTTGAGGCGCCCCAGACCGGCCTACCGAGAACTGCATTGAGGCCACCACGCATCCTTTGCAGAGGAAGTAGGCTCCGAGGTCGGGGTACCCGATCTCGATCGTAGCCGAGACCTGCGTCGTGCCACCACTGACGAAGGTGTGGGTGTAGTTGGTGCTGCCGGTGGTCGTCGGCGCGCCGAGGGCGAGCTTGAGCCAGTATCCGAGGGCCTGCAGATCGAGCGGCACGACGATCTGGCCACCCACCTTGAGCACGTCGTAGGTTGGTGCCTGCGGGTCGCGACCCAGACCCAGCGTGTCGTCGTCCTGCAGCGCCTGCTCGCCGCCCAGGTCGGTGCTGATGATCGGCATCAGCCAGTACGACCCACTCGCGGGAGCGGTGCCGTAGGACGATTCGAGTGCCAGCAGGATCCTGGCGTTGGTCCCCAGAGCTCGTGCCATGTCTGCTCCTCAGTCGCGTCTGCGTCTGTCGGTGTGCGGTTAGTCGGCGGTGCCGTTGGCGTAGCTGTCGTGGTCATTGACGAGCACCACCTGCAACATCTCGTCGCTCGAACCGGTGGCGGTCTTGGCCCCCTGCCACGCGTATGACGACTCCACGCCCCCGGGACCGTTGAGGCTGCGCTTCACCTTCGGCAGGTAAGCCGCCCTGGCCGTCAGCGTGAGGGTGGTAGACGGGGACCCGCTACGCGTGTACACGTATGCCAGCGGCACTCCGGTCCTGGCAGCCGCGTAGTCGATCAGCGTCGTCGCCCCCAACCGAGCCACCAGGCTGCCAGACAGCTTCGCGGTGGCCGCGTCAATGCCCTCGATCAGCGCGTCGGCGCGCACGGTGTCCACCGTAGCCAGGCTGTTCGCATAGGTCATGTCGGCCGACACCAGATTGCCCAGCGACGTCATGCCGGATCCTGGGTTGTGTTGGACATTTCCCTCGAACTTGTGGAAGCGGTTCTGCGTCACCGCTATCGGAGTCGCGTCGATTGACGTGGTCGACAGGGCCTCATTCTGCGCCAGCAGCTGAAGGGTCATCTGCGGCGCGCCAGACCGACTCACAGAGAGCTGGAACGACTGCACCATGACGCCGGTGTATAGGTAATAGGCCGGCACCTCCGGGAACTGGATCTCGATCGTGGCAGACGGCAGGGATGCGGACGTCACCCCGGACACCCAGGTATGAGTGCGCGGGTCCACCATTCCCGACGGCGCCGTGACCCCCAAGGCCAGCTGCAGCCAGTAGCCGATGGATCGCAGATCCAGCGGCACCACGACTTGGCCGCCGACCTTGAGCATGCCATAGGTCGGCGCCTGCGGGTCGCGACCCAGTCCCAGCGTGTCGTCGTCCTCAAGCGCCTGCTCGCCGCCCAGGTCGGTGCTGATGATCGGCAGCTGCACGAAGTTGCCGGCCACCGCCGACACGCCGTAGGAGCCCTCGAGGGCGTAGAGCAGTTTGGCGCGGTACCCATGGGCGCGTGCCATCAGTGTCTCCCAGTCTCACGTCAACGGCGACGTGGTGTCGTAGCTCAGGACCACCGGCACCCGTGCCACCTTCAGGTTGGCGGCGCCGGGGAACCGCTCGGTTTCCAGCTCGGGCTCCCGCAGCTCGGTGTAGTCCACGGCCAGGCCGAGCGTCGGATCAGCAGCGATCAAGGCCGGGATCAGTCCCAGCACCTGGTCCAGCAGGGCGTCGCGCGCGGCGGCCGTAGCCGCCTGCACCCACACCTCAACCTCGGCCCGGTGCTCGTAGCAGTAGGTCGTCGGCGACAGCAGGATGGTCGGCTCGCCGGGATCCCCGTCGCGCAGGATGACCAGCCCGCCGACCGGCACCTCTTCCGGCTCGTCGGTGTTGCGTGGCGCCACGACGGGAGGCACCGCTACCTGCGCCTCAGACAGCCCCTCCAGCGTTTCCTGCAGTGCCTCCAAAGCGGCCTCTCGCACGCCCATGGCCTACTCCTCTCCACCGGTATCGGAGTCACCTGCAGCCGCGATGTAGGCGCGCAGGATCGCGTTCGGCAGTTCGCGCTCAGCCCAACTCAGAGCTTCAGCCAGGTCGAGGCGCTTGGGGATCCGCACCATCGGCACCAACCAGAACATCACCACCGTGGTCGTCCCTTTGAGGTAGCCACCGCTCTTGGCCCTGCGGGCCCGGGTCAGACGGCCCGAAGTGCTGGTGCGCACGTCGTCCACCACCAGCAAGTGAGGCGGCCGTGCGCGCCAGACCGGGCGCAACGTTCCATACTGAGCCGCCCGGCGCCGGCCCCGGCGCTGTTGGTCGGTGGTGCCGCCCATATCGACATTGCCAGGCCAGTTGGCTGGCGACAGTCGACGGCGACGGTTACCGCCGCGCGTCCCCAGGCCGCCCCCGGCCCGGTGCCCGAACAGCGCGCGACACTCTGGCGTTGGGATCGCCATCCAACGGCGCTTGCCGCTGGGGAAGATCTCGGCGCCTTCGTCAAACGCGCTGTGGATCAACGGCGCCTTGCTGTACACCAGTGCTGCGGCATCCACCGTGCGGTTCTCGTACACATTGCTGCGCCAGGCCTTTTCGAGGTTCGGCCCCAGGCCGACGGCCCCTACCTGCTTACGAAGCCGATCCCGCAGGCCGGTCGACGTCTCAGTGACGCCTTTGAGCACGCCAGCCCCGGCCGCGTGCAGCTCCGCACGCATGTACTTCTCCAGGTCCCCGACGATGGCCGCGTGGATCCTCATGCCGGCCTCGTCTCGAACAACCAGATGCGCCGCCG
>CAITNQ010000453.1 GCA_903893785.1 uncultured Gemmatimonadota bacterium | reverse complement strand
TCGACGGCCCGTTCAGCACCGGATTGGGCCTCCGTCGCCCAGCCGCGGCGCCGGGCGCGCGGCGGGTCCGGCAGCCTCGTGCAGTCGGCCCCCACCGCGCAACATCGATGGCCCGTTCAACGCCGGATCGGGCTTCCCTCCCCGGGCGACGGATCAGCGCGACCCACCGCACCGACATCTTGTGCTTGATGGCCCCCTGCCGATGAGTGCATCTTCCCCGGGGCCGGGCAACCGGCAGCCACCCCATGCCGGGCCCACCCCCCCGGAGGCGATATGCAGGCCGTATTCCGCGTGTCCCTGTGGCATCAACCGGGCGCCACCACTTCCTGGGCGCGCGCCTTCTCGCTGGCCCTCACCTCCCGCCTGCACCGGTACGGCCTCACGCCCGTCGCAGACCCACCCCCGACAACCGTGGCGGACCGCAGCAGCAGGTGGTTCACCGGCCCGGAGGCCAGCCAGTTGCCGGCCCTGCGCGAGGCTCTGGCGCACGACCCGGCCTGGGGCGAGGTACTGGCCGATCTGGACCACACCGGCCGGGGGCGGGGGACCGAAAACGACGCCGACACGATCGGCTTGGAGCCGCGCTCACCGCAGGCGGACGCGGGACTGCCCTGGGCTCTGGACCTGCACCACGCACCGGTGGCGCCCCACGCCCTGATCCCGGCGGGCACCGGCCAACGCCGCGGGGTATTCCATGCCTATGCCCTGGCGGACGGCCTGCTGTCAAGCGTCGTCAAAGGCCTGCTGGAAGATCGCGCCGGTGCCCTGTGGATGGCCACCGGCGACGGTTTGAGCCGGTACGATGGGTTCGGGTTCTGGCACCTGACCACAGCCGACGGCCTGCCACAGGACCACCTGTTGGGCATGGCGCAGACGCCCGATGGCGACCTCTGGTTTGCCGGTAACGGGTTGGCCGCCGAGGTGCCGCGTGGTCTGTGCCGTTTCGATGGCCAGGCGCTCAGGCACTACAGCCGTGCCGATGGCCTGCCCAGCGACGCGGTAACCAACCTGTGGGTGACGCCCGACGGTCAGCTGTGGGTGTTCACCGGCGCCGGCATGGCCCGTTGGGCGGGTACGTCTTTCGCGCCGCTGCCTCGCTCCGACCGGCGCCATCTGCCCCTGGTATTGCGAGCCTGCGACGGCGGCCGGGGGGTGGTCTGGCTAGCCACGGGTGACGGCCTGTGGCAGTATGGCGGCGGTGGGCGGCGGTCGCCGGTGCGGGTTGAAGGCGGCCCAGAGGGGGTGATCTGGTCCGTGGTGCGCGACCGGCGTGGGCGGGTGTGGGCCGGCGGGCCCGCTGGCAGCTGGGTGCTGGCCGAGCGAGGGGGCTGGTCGCCGGCCGATATCCCGCATACGGCGGCTGCCACGGCGGCGCCATTGCTGGAGGACGCCCGCGGGGCCCTATGGTGGGTGACCTACCCCGACGGCGTGTGCCAGTGCCGTCAGGGAGAAGCCAGGTGCCTGGGGCCGGGCGACGGCCTGCCTGGCGAACGCGTGGCCCACGGCATCTGCGCTCGCGATGGGCAGGTCTGGCTGGCCCTCGATGCCGGGGGCGTGGTCAGGTTCTTGGGCGACCGCCTGACCGCTGCCGGCCCGGCGAACGCCTTCCCCAACCGCGACTGCCAGTTCATCCGCCGCACCGCCGCCGGCTCGCTGCTGTTGGGCACCACCGGGGGAATGTGCACCTGGCATGGGGGCCGTTGGCAGCGTCCGACTCCGCCCACGTCCTGGCGGACGGCCCTAACCGATTGGCTGCAGACGCCTCTGGGGGATCATTGGGGCGTCACCCACGACGGTCAGGTACGGCACCTTGCCGTCGGCGGCGGCCGCCGCTGGACCACCAGCCTGGAGGCGCCCGCGGTGGCCCGCAACTGCGGCAGCCTGGCGTGGGTACCGGCCCAGCCGGCAAGCACCATCGGCGGCTTGTGGTGCACCAACGGCGCCGAGGAACTGCATCGCCACCACGGTGGGGTCTGGTACCACTATGGCCGCCTGACGGGCAGCCCGCCGGGCCAGATGCGGGCGGTGGCCGTCGATCCGCGCCGGGGACGCGTGTACGCGGGTACTACCACCGGTGCCGTAGCCTGGTGGGACGGCGAGCACTTCCACGTCGTTGAGGGTGGGTCCCGTTGGGGCCACCGACCGGTGCTGCACCTGTTCGTGGCCCGCGACGGGGATCTGTGGATCGGCACCGAAGGCCACGGCGCCTTCCGCTGGGATGGCCAGGGCCTCTACCCCTGCACGCGGGCCCAGGGCCTGGCGGCCGACCGCGTGTTGCGCATTGGTCAACGCCGCAATGGCCATCTGGTGCTGTGTACGCAAGGCGGCGGTGTCAGCCTTTTCGATGGGCGCGTGGCGCAGACCCTGGACCAGCGTCTGGGTTTGGCCAGCGACATCGTGCGCGATTTCCTCGAGGACGACGACGGTTGTCTGTGGTTCGCGACTCAGGAAGGGGTGACGCGGTACCGCCCTGGTCTGCAACTGCCCGCCGTGGAACTGGCCCAGATCCGGGCAGATCGGGTGATCGCCGCCGGCGACATCAAAGCCCAGACCGGTGTCCCACTCACCGTGCCGGTGTCGCAGCGAGCCATCCGCTTCTCCCTGCGGGCCAAAGGCGTGTGGAGCGGTCGACCGCTGTTCCGCTACCGCTGGTGGGCGGTCACCGAGGGCAACTGGCAGGTCACGCCCGACGCCGAAATTGAGTGTGCCATCCTGGCCGTGGGGCACTACACCTTCGAAGCCCAGGTCGTTGACCAAGACCTGCAGTATTCGCCGCCAGTGACGGTGCGGTTGGAGGTAGTGCCGGATCCGGTCCAAGACGCCTTAAGCGAGGCGCTCGCTCACCCCACCCGGGTGGGTCACCTGGTGGGGTCCAGCGCCGCCACCCGCAGTCTGCGCCGTCAGCTCGAAGCCGTGGCCGGGGCGGACATGGCGGTCCTGCTGCTGGGCCAGACCGGCACCGGCAAGACGCTGGCAGCGCGGTACCTGCACGACCACAGTCCGCGCCGCGGCGAGCGCCTGGTGCACGTCAACTGCGGCACCTTGACCCCGGGACTGGCCGACTCGGCCCTGTTCGGCCACGAGCGCGGCGCCTTCACCGGTGCCGATCGGCAACGCCTCGGGTATGTCGAACTGGCCGGGCGGGGGACACTGTTCCTGGACGAAGTGGGCGAGATGGACCTGCAGGCGCAGGTCCGTCTGCTCCACGTACTGGACGGCGAGCCATACTACCGCCTCGGCGGCAGGACGCCGCTGCGATTGTTGGCGCGGTTGGTGGCGGCCACCAACCGCGACCTGCCGGCCATGGTGGCCTCGGGAGCCTTCAGGGCCGACCTGTACCACCGCCTGACGGCCTTCCCCGTCGTCGTGCCACCCTTGGCCGCGCGCATGGAAGACCTCGACGAACTGGTTGCCCTGTTCATTGACCAGCACAACCGGCGTCACGGCCGTCAGGTCACGGGTATGTCGCTGGCCGCGATGGCCCGGCTACGCGACTACGGCTGGCCCGGCAATGTGCGCGAACTCGACCAGGTTATCGGACGGGCTGTTTTCGCGTGCCAGGGCCTGGTTGTGGAAGTCGAGCACCTGATCGCCGGGCCGCCGTGGCCGCCTACACGCCCAGGGCAGGCCGCGAGCGGGGCGAAGGGCACCTGGGAAGGCGCGCCAACGGCGACCGGCCCAACCGACGCGACCCGCGCCACCACAGGCTCTGATTTGGACGCCGCGGCCGCTCCGGGCCGGTTGGCCCTGCCGGACCACGGCGACAGCAGCGGCCGCGAAGCCAATGCCGCCACGGCCGGCCGCGGTGACGATCCCTGGGCAGCCGCCGTTGACGCTGCGGTGCCGCTTTTGACCCTGCACGAGGCCGAACGTCGCTGCCTGCTGGCGGCGCTGGAGGCGTGCGACTGGGTGGTCGAAGGCCGCCACGGCGCGGCCGTGCACCTGGGAGCGAAGCCGTCGACGGTGCGCGACCGCATGGCGCGGCATCGCCTGTACCGACCGCCCAGCCGGTAGTGGCTGGCGCCCCGGGGCGCAGCGCGACGCGCCTCCCCTTGGCGGCTCCGGTCGGCCCGTGCATTCACGAGCCACCCTGACGCCGGTAGGTGCCCGTCCCACGGCCCGGACGGCGTGCGAGTTGCCTGCCGGTCCGTGCGTCGGGAGCCAATGGGGACCCGGCCGGACCGCGATCCCCCACGGCCGGGCGTGGGATGGCCGCCGATGCCCCTTCTGCCGCCCCCCGTCTCGGGCGGGAGACGACATAGCCGTAAGCACTTGTGTCACTTATC
>CAITNQ010000452.1 GCA_903893785.1 uncultured Gemmatimonadota bacterium | reverse complement strand
TTTCGCATTCGGGTCGTGCCGTTCGGCTACCGCGCGATGGTGGGCGGCGGCCGACCGCGGCGTGGCCAACAGGCGCTCGGTCGACGTCGTTGGCAACGCCATGGTTGCGCCCGACATGCAGTTCGGGCAACCTAACCGTCCGGCTCCTGACGGGTCGGTGCCATCGCCGGCCAGTCGCATCGTCCAGGCTGGCTTGGTCGACCCTTTCGCGCGAGGAGCACGCCACGCGGCGGCTGCGCCGGGCAACCGTCGCTCGCGTCGTCGTCGGTGCGTCCACGGCCACGTCGTACGGGTGACCCGGGATCGGCATCGTGGCCAGAACGACCGCGGCGCGCGTTGCGTACCGCGCGCGCTCCGGCGACCATAGCTCCGGGCCTCCAGGACCGAGGTTTTCTGCCGCCGCCGGTCCGGCCGTCCGTTCGGGGCCATTCGCTTGGCGCGCTGGCGGTGGGGTTCGGAACGTCGCGCGCGGTAGCCCCGTCGCGAATCCGACCGGTACCGCTGGAGGAACCGCGGCGACGCCGCCACTCAGCCGGGTATCGCTGCGCCCGTACTGCCGATGCGACGATGGGTTCCGGTCGCATGCGGCCTATAACCTCGCGACGCCCGCCGTAGCCCGAGTCCGGGCCCTGCTTCCCTTGCAGCTCCCGTCGGGTTCTGACGTCGTCCCGTCGGCACGGTCGCACGCCGCGGCGGTACCGCCGCCTTCGGGCGCCTGGGCCGCAGTCTGGAGGGCCATCCGGCAGCGCAACGCGTCCAGCCGGCTGCTGTCCACACCTCGCTCGGCAGACCCTCCGCAGAGACCGGAGTTGCCCTGCGGAACGACGGGTAGGCCGCTGCTACCCCGGTGTACGGGTGCCATTGCAGGCACCGGCCAGGGGGCGAGCCCGCATACCTTTGGCCGCCGCAGCCAACCTGCGTACCGGGCCGCTTGGGGCTCTGGGGTAGTTTGCGCCCCAGTTATCACCCCCCTTTGGGGGGTGTACAGGGGGAGCACACTACCTCGGTCCCGTGACGCCGCCAGCACCCGGTCGGACGCGTTCGCCCGTGACCAGGAGCAAAGCCAGGAATGGGCTCGGCACCACGCCCAGGCGCTCACGGCAACTGCCAGCCAAACCAAACCGATCGGCCAGGCGATCCCGCCAGCCAAACGGGCGCGGCAACCTGTTACCTTGGTGGGTGACACCTGTTACCTCCTGTGGCAACACCTGTTACCCTGGCCTGTTACCCTGGGGCTGGCAAACCCGCGGACTGAGCGGACCCTTATGCCTCTATGTCGTTGGAGGACCCGCACTTACAGCGCCTGCAGAATGCCTATCTACGTCAGGCTACGTACTTGCCCAACCATCGCCACGCTAGCCGTACCGCCACTGTCACCAGGCCGGTGGCAACGACCATGGTGTAGGGCATCGACGCGAGCGTCTCGGGCGAAACCCAGCCGACGCTCTTGACGACCTCGGTCCCGGCCATCACCAACGTCCCGGCCAGCCCCGCATCACGGCCCACGCGCGCCGTCGATCGCCAGCCCTCACTGTCCATCCGCCCCGACGGGACCAACACTGGCCCGTACGCCGAGTCGGGGTCGACCCAGTCACTGTCTGCCGCCATCGCCTGTGGCTCCTTCCGCACGGTCACTACGGCCGCCTCCTGCCCACCGTCAGCCGGCATGGCGCCCGACCGTCAGCTCGATCACGGCCACGGTGATCGCGGCCAGGACCAACCCAGCCAGACCGTAGACCAGCTTCTTCACCGGCTCGTACTCCTCGCGACGGACGTAGTGCGCGTCGAGTTTGGCCTCCACCGCGTGAAACCCGGCCGTGATCTGCTCCGCCAGGCGGCCGACCTCGCGCTTCAGGTTGTCCAGGCCCACCTCGATCTTGGCCAGGCGCTCGCTGTGCTGCCGGCAGATCGCGTCGAGACCTTCGTCAGGCATGGGGATCACCTCCCGGGTACGCGGTCGGCAGGCCCGCTGAGCGGGCGCGTCGCGAGCGCAGCGTTGTAGTGGCGTACGAAGCGCGAGATGTGGACGCCGGTGCGCCGCGGGTGGCACAGCAGCCGCCACGGATTGCCGGACACCGCCTCCCGCCGCAGCGACCCGGCATTGTAGGCCGCCGCCACCAAGGGCGGATCGTAGCCCGTGGCGGCATACTGACGGGCGATGTAGGCGGTGCCGGCGTCGATGCTGTTGGCGGCGTTGAGCAGCCACTGGCGGTCCACCGGCGCGCCCGGCACGACCTCGCGGGCGGTCGAGATCAGCGTCTGCATCAGACCGACCGAGACCCGGTCCGGCGTGCGATGGTCGGCCACGTAGCCCGGCTCCACGCGCACCGAGTCCGGCACGCCCGAGGACTCGGTGGCGATGCAGGCGGCAATGAGCTCGGCCGGCACGCCATAGCGCCGGGCCGCGGCCGCGATCGGCCCACCGTAGCGCACCCAGATGGCGTTCAGCAGGCTGGTCATACCCTCCGACGGCGGGGCCAACTGCGGTTGCACGTCGACCCCCGTGGCCGTCAATCGCCAGCGCACCGGGGCCGGGAAACGTTGATGCCACGCCGCCAGGTGCAGCGGGTAGAGCGGCGAGGGCAGGTCTGCCGTCAGCGTCATTGCGGTCCACGCTCCCCATCGGTCGGGTGTGCTGGGGGGAAGGCTTCGAGCCGCCGCCGTCGCGATGGCCGCGCTCCCGATCGCGCCTGGCCGAGGCGGGGAGTTGCGACCTCCCAACCCCGGCCAGGTCCGCCCAGAACGAGGAAACGGGAGCCGCGACGTGAGGTCGCAACTCCCGTTACCCATCTGACCTGGTGCCCGACGCCGTGCCGCAGCGGGTGTCATGCCCGCCGCAGTACGACGTCCTTACCAGGCCCTATCGTTGGAGCGCACCGCTGGGATGCGGCCGCCCGCCCTGTATATATTACCCAAAATGCCGCCGAAACGGCAGGCCCTTCGGGCGTCCTATCGTATTTGGTCTTTCGTGGCGGCGGGAGCTCGCGCCGCGCGCCACGTGGGCGAGTTCGGTTACTTCGCGGTGAGACCGCCCACGTGCGCTGTCGCGAGCCGTGCGGCCAGCCGCACCAAGGGATTGGCGATGTGCGGGCAGGCGGAATACGCATCGTGCGACTGCGCGCAGGCCACCGGCAGGGCGCGTCCGCCGTGTTGGCCCGCCGCCAGGCCGGAGCCCAGCTTGCAGGTGTAGGGCGCGACGTCAACTACCGTGCGACCGGGGGCCGCAGCGGCCCGAAGTTGCTGCACCAGATAGGGGCACCGCTTCCACCACCCGTCATCACGGGGAACCGATCGGTCCATCCTGCTGCCTCCTCGGAAGGGCCCGCTCTCGCCGGGCACAGGGCCTGCGGTCCAGCCGCCTGCCACTGGGTCCGCGTCGCCACCGCAGAGTGCTGGCCAGGCAGCACGCCAGGCTCGGTCGGGACTTCCATTCACGCGCTGGCGGTGACCATAGTCAAACCGCCGTCGGTACTGGCGGCCGAACGGGCGGCGACCCGAGATCCGGGCCGAGACCCGGGGGTAGGTGTCGCTGTGGGGCGCTGCGACCGCTCAACCGCGCGATCGACGAAAAAAAAGTACAAGCACCTTTAGCACCTTTCAGCACCCTTTTTCGGGGCCAAAGGTGCTTTCGCAAGTCGTTGTCGACCTATCCCTTACTACCCTCAGCACCTATAGCACCTTTTTCTATGGGTACCGCGTATAGAGAGAAAAGGAAAGACAGTACACGCATATAGGGGAAAATGCACACGCGGAAAGGTGCTGGGTGCTAAAACGGCCCAAGTTATTGACATCGATGGAGTTACGACAGCACCTATTGTCGCGCCGGAAAGGTGCTGGGTGCTGTCTTCGGGCCCAGTGACCGGTCGTGGGCGGCGGCCGAACGTCCGGTGGCGGCGTGCCCCGGCCGGCGACGACGCGGCGTGACCGAGTCCAGGCCGCACCCCGTATTGACACTCCTTGCGCGGGTGTCTACCTTTGTGTCGGTGCACATTTGAGCAGCGGCTGCGGGGCCCGCAGGCCCTCCTCCGAACCAATCTGACGAGGAGCGAGCCAGGGGGCACGGCGGCCGCGATCGTCGCCCGCAGCGGCGGCGGTCAGAGGAGG
>CAITNQ010000451.1 GCA_903893785.1 uncultured Gemmatimonadota bacterium | reverse complement strand
CTGTCGCGGTTGGTGTCGCCGCCCACGTCATCCATCAGGGAGGTGAAGATCACGGGTTGCGCTGCCGTGCCAGCCGCGGTCAGGGTGCCGTCGATGATGATTCGGTCGTAATACCCCCTCCCCTTGAAAATGACGCCCGGGGCGACGTACACCGACACCTGACGGGGCACGCCGATAGTGCCGTCGAGGACATAGGGAACACCGGCATAGCTATAGGTGCCCGAGCGACTCAGGGTGGTGCCGTCGGCCCACAGGCCCGGACCGTCGCTGTGTAGGTCGCCGCTGAAGACCGGGTAACTGGTGCCGGTCAGATGCATGGCGGTATACCCGCCGATGAAGGTCGAGTTGCGCACCGTCGGCGAGGCGTTGCTGCACTGGATGCCGTCGCCGCTGTTATCCCGGAAGGTGCAGCCGTTAACCGCCACCGAGCCTGGGTCGGGTGAGTTGGCCACCAGCAGGCCATCTTCGCCGCTGGCAGAGAAACTGCAGTCGGCCAAGTTGACCTGGGCGCCGTCCACCTCGACCATTGCCTGCGAGTACCCGCCACCATGGGCGAACGTGGCATGGACGAGGTTGCCGGTCGCCCCTGGGAAGTAGATCAAGCCACCCCACTGGTCTGGTGCTGGCACGCTGCCGCTGGCATCGCGATTGGTGTCGCCAGCTGTATCATCCTGGTATGAAGTGAATGAGACAGGTGTGGCGACCGTACCCACGGCGTCGAGTCGGCCGTAAACCAGGAACCGGTCGTAGAAACCGCTGACCTTGAGGACCACTCCGGGGGCCACGGTGAGGTTGACGCCGGCCGGCACGGTGACGTTACCGCTGAGGACATAGGGGATGCCCGCGTAACTCCAGGTCCCGGATGCGCTCAGACTGGCCCCGTCGATCCAGATGCCAGGCCCATCCGTGGTCAGGTCGCCGACAAAGGCTGGATAGCTGGTGCCCGTCAGGCGCATGGCATTGCCGCCACCCGAGAAACTCGACGAGCGGACCGACGGTGAAGCATGGTTGCACTCGATGCCATCGGCGTTGCGGATGAAGTGGCAGCCGACGATCGAAACGAGGTCGGGCGAAGACACATTGCGTACCCGGATGCCGTCCTCGCCGCTTTGCATGAAGCTGCACTCCGACAGGCTGACCCGCGCACTGTCGATGTCGACCATGGCGTCCGAGTAACCGCCGCCGTAGGCGAACGAGGTCCTGCTGAGGGTCCCCGTGGATCCTTTGAAGTAGATTACCCCGCCCCACTGGTCCGGTACCGGAACGCTGCCAGCACCGTCGCGGTTGCTGTCGCCACCGGTGTCGTCTAGGATGGTCGTGAATCGCACCGGGGCCACTGAGGTGCCCGGTGCGCTCAAGTCGCCGTAGACGAGGAGACGTGTGTAGTAGTCGGCGACCTTGACGACTACCCCGGGGGCGACCGTAAGCGCCGCCCCTGCGGGCACGGCCACGGTGCTCGTAACCACGTAGGGGATGCCTGCATAGGCCCAAGTGCCCGAACGGGTCAGCGTGGTCCCATCGACCCAGATCGGCGGGCCATCGCTTACCAGGTCGGCGCTATACACGGGGAAACTGCTCCCGGTCAGCCGCAGTGCCCCGCCGCCGCCGACGAAACTGCAGGCACCAACGGTGGGCGATGCCTGATCGCACTGGATGCCGTCGTCGCTGTTGTGCGCGAAGCTGCAGTTGGTGACCCGCACCGAGGCCGGGTCGACGACATTGCTGATGCGGATACCGTCTTCGCCGCTGTTGTCGAAGGTGCAGTTGCTGACACTTACGCGGGCGCTGTCAATGCACACCATGGCCGCGGTGTACCCCCCGCCGTAGCGGAAGCGCACGTACGTCAAGGCGCCGGTGGCCCCCTTCTGGTACTGCACGCCACCCCATTGGTCGATGCCGCTGTCCTCGACGGAGGTTATGGTCACCGGGTTGGCGGCCGTGCCATTCGCGGTGAACCCGCCTTGGACCACGATGCTGAGGTAGTAATCCCTTAGCCGAATGGTGGTTCCCGGGGCCACAACCACGTTGGCGCCGGCCGGGATCGTGACGTTGCCGGTGATGGTCACTGTGCCAGAGAAGGTGGTGATCCCCGCCGGCAAGGTGCCACTTAGATTGTCGAACCTGAGCGCCTGCGGGAGCGCGGTTGACAGCGAACCCAGCAACAGCGACAGGGCAAGCCAAACGATGCGCGTCGGTCTATCCATGCTCGGTCCTAGCCCCGGGCGGTGTGGCCGGGGCGTTTGGGGTGGCAGGTGAGGGGTGATAGGCGCCAGCAGCCACTGCGGCTGCCCGCACGAACAACGAGGCATCGGCCCGCGCCGGCACGTCTGGCATCTTGACCGGCTGGCGTCGCCACTCGTACCGGGCACCACAGCGAATATACCCCGCGCTGGCGGTCCACGAATCGGCGCGGTCGGGGGCAGGTGGTCCGCAACCGCCATCTGCCGCAGCGGACCTGCTGACCGACAGCCGACCGGTGCGGTTGCGGCGACGGCGGGTCGGCGACCGCCATCCGGGCGAGCGCCGCACCAGCGCCATCTTGCCGCGGCATCTGCGGCGGACGCCCGACCTGCACGCGCTGATCCCGGCGTTGTACCTGAACGGGGGTGTGCAGCTCGGCCTTCCCCGAAGCCTTGAGGGCGATCTCGAGGGAAGGGGGCAACTGCTCGTCGCCGGCCAACATCGTCGGTCTGAAGCAGGCCTGGGAGGACCGTTCGGTGGCGTGGTCCAGGCGCCGGCTTGACGACCGGCGCTGGGTGTGCTGGTGGGGCGGCGGCATCCATCTCAGCGTCCACCTGGCCGACGATCGGCCCTGCCTGTTGGTGACTGTCGGGGCGACCGCCGATGACCCCAGAGAGTAGGTTGCCATTCACGACGGTGCGGTCGAGGGCCATCTCAGCTGGAAGACGACGCTGACGGAGCTGAAGGCCCGCGGCCTGGCGCACCCGTCCGCGACCGCCATCGGTGATCGCGTCCTGGGGTTCAGGCAGGCACTGGAGGTGGTGTCCCCGACCGTGCGCATCCAGAACCGCTGGGTCCACAGGGGCCTCAACTCACTCGACAGGATGCTCAGGACAGCACACCCGGAGAACCGTAGCCTGATCCACGGTACGCGTCTGGCCCCCCTGCGACGATGCCATGGAGGCCTGCCACCGTCTCTTCGCCGTCCACGAAGCGCGGTACACCAAAGCCTGGCAGTGCCTACACAAGAACCAGGGCACGCCGTTCACCTTCGGCAGTGCCTTGGCCGCGCACTGGGTCCACGTGGGCCCCGCCAACCCAGCCGAATCCTCCCCTGCTGCTGTTCGCCGCCGTGCCCGTGAGGCCACCGGGGCAGTTCACCTCAGGCGGCCTTGGCGATGGTGCACAAGCGGGCCATCGCCGCCGAGAAGGGCTGGCGACAGCTCACCGACCAGCCGCCGCGGCTCCGCGCCATCGCCGGCGATACCTTCGTCGATAGCGAGCTCGGGGAGGTCGCGTGGGCTCTCCTGGGTCCCGGCCGACGATGCGCTCCCCAGTGCCTGCCAGAGCCGGCGCCAGGCCGACCTCCGCCACCCACAGCCTTTACCGCCTGTCTGTGCTGGCAGGGACCAGCTTCACGGGCCCCCATTTGGTCGGCCTGGCTGGCGAGTGTCTCCTGCCCCATCGCCTTCACCTTTGCGTGGGCCGCGCGCGCGGTCGCTCGCCTCGGGTCGGTCGACGTTGACCGCATCCGTCATGAACAGGTTGGCTTCGTCCAGAATCGCGTTGTCCAAGAGGGCGTTGCCCAGATTGGCCCAACTGAGATCGGCTCCGGCGAGGTTGGCTTCGCGCAGGTCCGCCTCTCCGAGGTCGGCTTCGCTCAAGTCGGCTCGGGCGAGGTTGGCCCGGCGCAGACCCGCCCCGCTCAGGTTAGCTTTGGCCAGGTTGGCCCCACCCAACTCGGCCCCGGTCAGGTCGGCCCACCTCAGATCGGCCCGGCGCCCAGTGTCTTTGTCCTTGAGCCATTGTGCGTGCAGCTTCAGGATGACGGCCAGCTGGCCAGGTGTCTTTCGCATGGCGTTGTTCCCCAGGCTGTTGTGGGTCTGTCGCGACGCGCCGTGAAGCGGGCTGGCGACCCGGCGCCGTAGCCGCAGGCCGCACACCGTGCGAGTCGATCGTGTCCACGGTAACGGGGCTGTCGCCTGGCTGCAGCCACCGGGATCCGCCAAACGCCGCATGGAATGCTCCCGGGGCACATTGGCTGTGGCGTCGGCGCGGTCTGCCAGCCGATGCCAGTTGCCGTGACGCCTTGGCGCGCAGGGCCACGACGCCAGCCAGGCCCATCGGCGACCCAGGACACCGTCGGCGCGGACCGCCTCGGGGTTTGGCCGACCCGACCAGGGGCGCGCGCCATCGCTGGGGCCGTCCCTGCTTGCCCACGCAGGCCCCATACGAGTCAACCACACTGGCTCGATCGGTTGCACGGCACACGGCCGCCGGCAACAGCGGCCCTCCGGACAACCGAGGCTCCCGGACCGGTCCTTGGCCCCCCAAGGCGCATCGCATCTAGACCATCACCCCGCCCGACCAATACGACCCGTCGTCCGACGCAGGCCATGCGAATGCCGGGAACCCGGATCGGACCTGGTCCCGCTGATGAGGGGGGCGGTTCGCGACCGCCACCAGGCCCACCATCGTCTGGCTGCTCGGATCATGCCTGATGGCCGACACCACCGGCGTCCCCCGTTGTGGCGCGTTCGCGCGGCAGGAGCCACCGGCCCTGCCGCCAACGCAGACAGGCGCGCCGCGCGTGCGGCTCCGTGGTGCCTCTGCAGGCGTTCATCTGCCCGTTTGGCCGCGTCGGGATCCCCTCATGCGAGCGCCGCCGGTTCACCCTGGGCAGCACGATCGGCCACTCCCTGACGGGTTGGCCAGGGTCCCGCGGGGGGTCTGCGTCGCCGATCGTCCTCGCACCGGCTCCGCGCCAACACGCCCTGTCTTGCTTGCCGGCGCATGCGGCCGCCTCGTTGCTGCCTCCGGGCGCGGCGGTGGCTCCGCAACGGGGCACTCTCACGGCGTCTCGTGGGTGTTGGCTCGATCCACGATCGCGGCGCGTGGCGCAGCGCCTTTGATGACGACGGTGCGAACCGGGTACGGGATCTCGATGCCTTGGGCCCTGAAGCGTTGGTGCAGAGCTTTCACAAACTCGGAGCGCAACGGGTACTGCGCCGAGAAGTCAGTCGCCCGTAGCACAGTCACGAAGGTCACCGCTGAGTCGCCGAACTCCTGCCAACGGACCACGGGCTCCCATCCCGCGTCTGCTCCAGCGATGCGCTGCAGAACCTCCCGCCCCACGGCAGTGGTCACGGCCTCAACGTGTTGCAGGTCGCTGTCGTAGGCTACGCCACACCCCACATAGACATTCACGGCCGGCTCAGGCAGGAAATGGTTGACGATGGTGCTCTGGCTCAGCTTGGCGTTAGGGATGATCACCAGGTTGTTGGCTAGCAGCCGGATCTTCGTGTTGCGCCACCCGATCTCGTCGACGAAGCCTTCTTCGCCGGACTCAAGTCTGATATAGTCACCTGCTTTCACCGGGCGGCCTATGGTCATGAAGAACCCGGCGAACAGATTGGAGAGGGTGTCCTGCATGGCCAGGGCAACCGCCAGGCCGCCGATGGCGCCGCCGGCGAGGAGCGGGGTGATGTCGGCCCCCGCGGTCCTCAACAGGTACAGTCCCCCAAAGATGCAGAGCAGCACGTTGCCCACCTTGCGCACCAAACCCATCGCGTGGGCTATGTCGCCTCCACCAGGAGGGGCTCCGGGCTCTCTCTCCAGATACCAAGAGACGGACAGGTTGAAGACGCGGAGCGACACGGAGAGCACCAACGCTACAGCCGCCATTGCCACGCCTCGGTCGACCAACCGAGCCGCCTGAGGGTGCGACTGGAGCACGGCGAGGCTGTTGGCTGCCTGGTACACGCCCATGAGGGCCAAGCCCCAGAGCACCAACGTCCGCACGGGCGGCAGCAGACGGTCGTCCAGATCGGTCGTGGACCGCTGGGCCAGCGGGCGCAAGAGTCGTGCCCAGAGAAGGCGCACCATGAGAGCGGCCAGAAGGAATCCTGCCAGAACGCTGCCGGCGGAAAGCAGGTCCGCGCCGAGGGACGGGGCATGGCCACCTGCCACGGCAGACGAGTCCGAGTGTACTGCCACCTCTGAGACCATGGGCCGGTTTCCTCCTCCACCGATCAAGGGAACCCGCAACCGCTGGCGTTACCACGGGCCCGTCAACGGCGAACTGCGAACTGGCGTGCCCAGCCCCAGGCAATGAGCCGCGCTTGACGGGCTCGCGACGGGGCCGGTTGGCTTGGCTGCGTCCAGCAGGGCCGGGTCGGCCGGTCACGGCGCTCGCGGCCGAACCTTGTTGGTCGTGCGGGCACGTCGGCCGACCGCATCGCGGGGTGGCCAGGCCGGGTCTCGTTGAGCGCGGACCGCCCTGGGCCCGGCGAGTCGACAGAGGGCGCACAGCCCGCGGAACGACGCCATGGACGGTCATGCCGGCCCCGAAGGGCCGGGCTGGGCCGGGCGCGAACCGCCTTCGAGCGGTTCCGCCACGGGCAGCGTGATGGTGAACGTTGCGCCGTCACCGGGCCGGTTATCCACCGTGATCGTGCCATGGTGTCGCTCGAGGATCGCTCGCGAGATTGACAGCCCAAGACCGGTCCCCTTGCCGACCGATTTGGTGGTGTAGAAGGGGTCGAAGATCCGCGGCAGGACATCCCCATCAATGCCGCCGCCATTGTCCGCCACCGACAGGGCCGTGGTCCTGCCGTCGGGTCCGACGGCCGCGCCGATGTCGATCATTGGGCACCAGTCGGGACCAGTGCTGGGGTCCCCAGCCCGCTGTCGACGCAGACGATCATCGAGGGCATCACGGGCATTGCCGATCAGGTTGAGCAACACCTGCTCGATCGCATGGGGCCAGCCATGGCAGGCGGGACTGCCGTCGGCAGACTCCCGGCGGACGGCAATCCCATGGACCCGGAGCTGCGTGCCCAGCAGCTGGAGCGCACCGGTCACACAATCACCGAGATGGAACTGCGTGGCGTCAGACGCGTTCTCGGCGCGGGCGAAAGCCCGCATATGGTCGATGATGCCGCCCATCCGGTCGACTTGGGCCACGATGTCCTCGAGGGCTTGGATGGTTTCTTCAGGGGTGGGCGACCAGCCCATCTGCGGCCCAAGGAGGAGACCCTCGGCAAACGTCCGGATCCCGTTCAGGGGCTGGTTGAGCTCGTGCGCGATGCTGGTCGCCATTTCCCCCAGTGCCTGCAGGCGGTCGACGTGGACCGCGCGCAGGCGTTGCTGCTCCAACTCAGCGTTGGCGCGCCGCTGCTCGGTGACGTCCAATCCCAGCGAGAGGAGGAGCCGCTCACCGCCGATCGCGATCACTTCGCCGTGGCAGACGCAATGGACCGTTCCGCCGCTCTTGGACTGGCAGGCCAACTCGACGCCGCGGGCGGTACCATCGGGGCCCAGGTGAGCGATCCCTGCCTGGCGGCGGGCCGGCGTCAGCCACCCCAACTCCACCGTAGTTCGGCCGATTGCTTCATCGCGGGCAAAACCGGAGACGGCACAGAACTGGTCATTGACATCGACCAGCCGGCCATCTTCCAGGTGGCTGATGGTGATCAGCGCCGGGCTGCGGTAGAACACCTTGGCGAACCGCTCCTGGCTTTCACGGAGGGCATCGGCACTGCGGCGTCGATCCGTGACGTCCTCGTGGGTCACCACCAGCCGCGTCGGACCGTCGTCGGGGAAGCGTGTCACCCGCCCCAGGAACCAGCGCTGCGTGGTGCCCGAATGGCAGGCGTACTCCTGTGCGTATTCCCGTACCGTGCCGGCCAGCACGAAACGGATGCCGGCCGCGAAGGCCGCCGCGGAGGCAGCCTCGGCGTCGGTCGCCGTTTCACACACGGTCAGGTAGTTGACGCCCTCACCCACGGCCGCCGCGTGGCCGCCATTGGCTGCGGCGAACTCGCGCCAGGCGCGATTCACCGCGACAACGGTCCCCGTTCCGTCCACGATGGCCAGGTGGGCCGGCAACGCGTCCACGGTTGCCCGGGCCAGGCGCTCGGATTCCATCAAAGCGTCATGGGCTAACTTACGCTCGGTGATATCCTGCACGATGCCGGTCAACACCGCCGGAGCGCCGGTCTCGTCGCGGTGCAGCATCCCGGCTTCAGCCCACACCACGCGGATGCTGCCATCGGGGCGGACGATGCGGTACTCCAGCGGCACCGGGCGGCCGTCGCGGCTGACGGATAGATTGGATTGCTCGACCGCGGCTCGGTCCTCGGGGTGGATCGAGCGGGCTACCACGTCGTTGAGGTCGGCCGAGAAGGCGGCCGGATCAAGACCGAAAATCCGGTACATCCCGTCAGACCACTCCAAGCGGTTGTTTCGTAGGTGCCAAGCCCAACTGCCGACGCGCGCCACTCGCTGCGCTTGGTGGAGGGCCTGCTCCGACTGGCATAGTCGCGCTTCGAACGCCCGTCGCTCCGACCACAGCGCGGCCACTGTGTACATCGACAGAGCCATCGTCGCCAGGTACATCTGCATCGACAGCACCTGTTGGTGGAACCACTCGCCAGAGCAGAAGAACGGCCCGGTGCCGCACGCGAGACCGCCGACAGCGAACGCGGCAACGGTCACCAGGACCGTGGCGTTACCGCGCTGCGGGAAACGGAATGCGGCCCACAGCAGCATCGGGATGGCCCAGTAGGGCCTCCGCAGCGATGAGCCCAAATTGGCCGCGGTGCCGAATACAGCCCAGCAGATCACGAGGACCAGCACGGTTAGCGCCGCCGCCTCGATCTGGCGCCGGCGGGCCGTCGCGGGGAGCGCGCGCCCGGCAGTGGCCCAGGCCACGATCAACGGTGTCACCAGGAGGATGCCGAGGCCACTGGCTAGCCACCAGGTGAACCAGGCGACGCCGTAGTTGGCGCCGAACGTCGCAGCGGCCACGGCCGCCCTTATCGGTGCTGTTGCGCCGGTGGGGACGCTCGCTGCTACCGCCAGCGACAGCACCTGACGCAGCGTCGTGAAGGTCACCTCGGCGCCCGCGATGCGGCGGAGCACCCAGGCACCCAGCAGGGGCTCAAGCGAGTTGACGGCGGCGAAAGCCAGCGATGGGAGCCACGCGGTGCCGCTGCTCACATGGGCCACCGTGCCAGCCGCAAAGGTGGCGGTTAGGTAGCCCCAGCACTCACACCGCCGACAGAGAAGCAGCGCGCCTAACGCCAGGCCGCTAAGTGGCCAGACCGCGGTTAGCCCCTCGGGCGCCAACACAGGCCACAGCGATGCGCGCGCAACAGCGAAGTAGGTTGTCGCATAGAGGAGCATGGGCACTATGCGCCGACGGGCAGACGACCGAGGCGCGCCGGCGGAAGGGGACCCTCTGTCGGCATGCGCCATCGTCACCTCCTGTGACGTCGCGTGCCTCGGTTCGCCGATGGGGAGCCAGGACGTGGAGCTGCCGCGCTGGGTCCAACGGCTGCCCTGGATGGCACCCCGGGCGGCGACGCCGGGTCTACGCGGGGTCTTCGACGGCCATGGCGATCTCCCGCAGCACGCGGCACCGTGACGGGTGCCGCAGCTTGGCCAGGGCCCGCTCCTTAAGCTGGCGAACGCGTTCGCGGGTTACGCCCAGCTGCACGCTGATCTTGTCGAGCGTGACACCAGGGTGACCTTCCAGGCCGAAATACATCCGGATGATCTGGTGCTCGCGGGGGTCCAGAGCCCCGAGGACATCGGCCAGCCGCTGCCGAGCCAAGTCGCGCCCCACGGCGGCGTCAGGGGACGGCTCGGTCTCGTCGGCCAACAGGTCGCCCAACCGGATCCTGTCGCCGGCCCCCACTACCGACGTCTCGAGCGACACCGTGCCGCCGGTGTGCGTGAACGTGTCGGCCAAGCTCTCGGCGGGCACTCCCAGCGCGGCTGCGATGTCCTCCAGGTGGGCGGGCGCTTCGTCGCCTTCCAGACGCGCCGCCGCTTGCGACAGGTGGCGGCGCTGGGCGACGCGG